>DATGSX010000078.1:0-2214 GCA_035302145.1 Flavobacteriaceae bacterium
ACACTGATAAGGAAGAATGGAATGAATAGGGAGTTTCCTATAAACTCAATACGGTTCATGAGTGCCGAGGAAGCTGGAATGAGTTTGTTCAAAGCCAATCCAGCAAAGAACGCTCCTATTATCGATTCTAAACCTGCTACTTCTGCCAAGAACGAAGCAAAAAATACTACCGATAGCACGAAAATAAAGTGAGAGTGCTTCTCACTTTCTAACTTTCGGAAAAACCATTTAGCAATGCGTGGCATTACGATAAACATAATGGCAGAGAAAATAATTAAGGAAATAATGAGCTGAATCCAGAACTCTTTGCTCAATCCACCATTATGGGAGCCTACGATAACGGCCAAAAGCAATAGTACTGCCGTGTCGGTTAAAATAGTTCCTCCTACGGTAATGGCTACGGCTCGGTTTTTAGAAATCCCTAGTTTACTCACTATCGGATAAGTGAGGAGGGTATGCGTGGCAAACATGGATGCGATAAGCAAACTTGCATTCATGTCAATATTTGGATCTATAGGATGTAATAAGTAATAAAAGATGGGAAATCCTAGGCCCAAGGGGATAAAAAAGGTTAGCGCCCCAAAGGCAATACTTTTATTCCTATTGGCTTTAAATAAATTAAGATCTAACTCCAACCCAGCGATAAACATGATGTACAGTAAACCAATGGTGGAGAAAATCTCGACAAACGAATCCTCTTCTATGAAAAAGTTTAACCCCTTTGGCCCAATTATAATACCTGCGATAATCAATCCTATAATGCCAGGTATTTTAATCCTATTCAAGATGTTAGGTATGATTAATATGATGAATAGAATTAAAGAAAATATAATCACCGGATTTGTGAGTGGTGGGGTAAAACCCTCAATCAAGTGCGTTAGCGTATTGTTTTCCATAAGTTATACTGTGTTGTATATAGGTCTGTATCTCTTTTATTTAAGGATACAGTTAACCAAAAATACTATTATTTTTAAGGAATCGGTTTGTCTGTTTAATTATTATTCTGCTAAATATCATTCAACGCTATATTGCGTTAATATTTGATCGTCGGTCTCAACTATTAGATTAGGTCTTCCATTTCTAGAGGCATCTGCTATGAATGCCTTGGCTTTTCCATATACTGGGAAACCTTGTAATAGTTCACCCTTGGCATCGTATACGTAAACTCGACTTTCTTGTGTGTCGGTTAGCGTTACATAGGTTTGGTTGCCAACTCGATATATACTAGGGTCGGTATAGAGTCCGAAAGGTAGTTCTATTTCTGTTTGATTTATTCTTAGATTTTGAGCTTGCATAAAAGCTGTAACTCCGTGTTTTGTAGTTTTATAAAATGGTTCTTTCAAAGTTTGTTTATTTATGTCTCCGGAGGTACTAACATTTATTTTCTCGAGGTCATTGGTGTAAAACACAAATCCTCCACGTTCTATTTCTACTGGCTGCGTCTTGATGTTGTACTTTCCTTCTACAGACAGTCTATTTTGCCCTCTACGATTTCGAATTTGTAACTTACCGTTTTCTTCTGCAAAAATCAAATAGTCTCTTTTGTTAATTCTTAGGTGTTGGGCCGGCATTATAATACGGCTATTTGCTTTTTTATAGGTGAAACCACGAACAATTTCTGCCTTCTTATTATACATCAAAATGTCGTTCCCTTGAATAATAACCAATCGATAATCGCTATTGTTGTTATAATCAAATACGGCTAAACCTTGTGTGACCTTATCCCTGAACTTAATAGGGAATGGTGCCACTTCTTTGCCATTTCTTGCAATAACATGAAGACGACTTTCTGTAGCGAAAGCTAATTGCTTACGTCCGTTTTTATATATATCTACCTCATGTATGTCGCCTAAAATAGGACTGTCTAAAGATTTTGACCAATATTTTTCACCGTTTTCGCTGTTGAATAAATGCAGGGTGTTGGCTTGATCCTGTACAAGGATGTCTTTTCGATTAGTAATATGGTTGCTGAAGTAAATAGGGCCTTTTAAAATGCGTTCTTCCAACTGTATTTGGAGGTTTTCTACCACTCTTGTGTTTTTTAAGCTTTGTTCGGAACCTTGATGAGCAAGGAAGTTGATATGCGAGAAACCTTTATCTGCGTTTAGCTGTAATACCAACAAGGGAAACTGAGACTTGCCCAAGGTGTTTTTGCTTCCAAAAATCTCTAAAGCAGTTTGCTTTTGTAAATCCCTGGGTGTTTTACCATCGAGT
>DATGSX010000079.1:0-17896 GCA_035302145.1 Flavobacteriaceae bacterium
ACAGGTGGACATTTATTAGATTTATTATTAGAAGACGATTCCTTCAACAAAATACTAGTTTTCTCCCGTCGAAAAACAGGTAAAGAGCATCCGAAACTAGATGAGCATATCATTGATTTATTGAAGCTAGATGATTATAAAAATCTATTTAAAGGCGATGTAGTGTTTTGCTGTATAGGCACTACAAAAGCAAAAACACCTGATAAAAATCTTTACAAAGCTATAGATTACGGTATTCCTGTTACAGCAGCAAAACTTGCTAAGCAAAACGGTATAAAATCCTATATAGTTATATCTGCTCTAGGTGCAAACGAAAATAGCCGTGTGTTCTACAACAAACTTAAAGGGGAAATGCAACGCGATGTACTTGCTCAAAAAATAGAGTATAGTTACGTGCTTCAACCATCTTTGATAGTAGGTGAAAGATCAGACAAACGTGCTGGTGAAAAATTTGCAGAAGTTATAATGCGTACATTTAACTTTCTTATTCCAAAGAAATATAAAATGATTAAAGGAAAAACTATCGCAAAAGCAATGATAGAAATTTCAAAAACTGGATATGATAAGCACATTATTTCATCAGCAGAGATAAAAGAAATAAGCAAGTAAGGGTATGAAAAAATGGTTCATAGCATTTATAGGCGTCTTAGTTCATTTATTTTTAGGAACGGTATATGCTTGGAGCTATTTTCAAACTCCTATTGTTGAATTTACTGGTTGGAGTCATACACAAACCACATGGGCTTTTAGTTTATCAATTTTTATGTTAGGAGTTTCTGCAGCATGGGGTGGCATAAACCTTCCGAAATATGGATCTCGTAAGCTAGTTATTATCGGTGGTAGTTTATATGCTATAGGCTACTTATTAGCTGGAGTTGCTTTACATTATCAAAGCTTATGGATATTATACCTTGGTTTTGGATTTGTAGGTGGAACTGGTTTAGGATTGGCCTATGTTACCCCTGTTGCAACAGTGTCTACATGGTTTACTAAGCATCAAGGCTTAGCAACCGGAATGGTGGTAATGGGGTTTGGATTTGGTGCCTTGGTTATGTCAAAGATTCTTGCACCTTATTTCATGAGCATCAGTCATTCTAATTTGAGTAAATCATTTCTATATATCGGGCTTTTACTTTTGATTTTATTACCTGGTTTCGCTTGGTTTTTAAAACCTTCTCCAAAGAAAAATCTGCAGAAGAAAAATACTCACACCACAAGCGCTATTCAACACATTTTAGCAAAGCCTTTTTTTATATTATGGTGTATATTTTTAATTAATATTACTGCAGGAATGGTATTTATTGCCTTCCAATCGCCTTTATTGCAAGACTTATTATTAAAAACACTAACCACAACCGATTTAAGCTCCTCGGAAGTGAATATTTACTTAACAACATCTGGTGCTACTTTAATTGGTGTTAGTTCTATATTCAATGGTGCAGGACGATTTACTTGGGCTGCTTTGTCCGATAAAATTGGAAGAATTACGACTTTTAAAATCTTATTGTTCACTCAAATATTGGTTTTTGTGGGTCTAATTTTTGTACAAAATCCTATATTATTT
This sequence comes from Flavobacteriaceae bacterium, assembly GCA_035302145.1. Taxonomy (GTDB): domain Bacteria; phylum Bacteroidota; class Bacteroidia; order Flavobacteriales; family Flavobacteriaceae; genus JAJYTI01. The sequence continues at coordinate 1,565 of DATGSX010000079.1, forward strand.
TCTTTCCTCGTCTGTATTATTTTGTTGTGTTATGGTGGAGGATTTGGACTTATGCCTTCTTTAATCAAAGACAGTTATGGTACAGAACTTATGGCATCTCTCTACGGAAGTATACTTACCGCTTGGAGTATTGGAGGAATTTTAGGACCACAACTTGTAGCTTATATGAAAGATAATCACACAGAAAATGCAGGTTTTTTGGTATATCTTCTTTCAGGTGGTATGTTACTGCTTGGTTTCGGGTTATCGTTTTTATACAAAGCCGAAAAATAGTCTTATCTAACCAACTATAATCAGTGGTTTCTTTATCAATCTAATTTTTACACCAAATTTATATTACATCAAAACAATTTTATTTTAATTTTTTCGTTATAAATAGAGAAATCCCCCTCTTCATAATGAATTAGTTGTAATAAAATTAGGGATTTTAAAAATTGGTTATTTAGTTTAAACCGCTCTTATACATAGCTAGGAGCGGTTTTAATGTAAATAGAACTGATTTTTATCTATCCATTCCCATACCTTTCTATCTAGCATAGGAATGACATTTTTACCATCTTTTATTGCCTGTCTAATAAACGAAGAAGAGATTTCTATAATAGGAGCTTCTATGAGTTGAATATTTGCTTTAAACTCTTTAAATCCTTGTGGTTGAGGAACACGTAAAACTTGTCGAGCAATAGTATCATCTACTTTTCCATCGGCAATACGTGGATAAACAATAATGTGGTAATTTTTTATTATAGTTTCGAAGTTATACCAACGGTGTAAGCTTTTTAAATTATCCTCCCCCATGATAAGCGAAAATTCAATATTGGGATGGCGCTCTTCTAAATACACCAATGTAGTAATGGTATAGTTTGGTTTTGGTAAATGAAACTCTATATCCGATACATATAGTTTTTCAAAACCTTCAATAGCCATTTTCACCATATCGTATCTATCCATGTTATCTAAAATACGATCTTTGGTTTTGTGTGGGCTCATAGGAGTAACTACGAACCACACTTCATCTAAATCGCTATATTCAGCTAGATGGTTAGCTATTATAACATGTCCTATATGGACAGGATTAAAGGTGCCAAAATATAGTCCTACTTGTTTTTTACTGCACATGGTAAATTATTATGTCCGCCCTCTATAAAAGCTGCTACTAATTTCTCAGATTCTGCTAGGGCCTCGTCTAAATCGTAATTCTTTATAATACAATCAAACTGTGGAGCAGTTGCAAGTTCTATAGAAGCCTTAGCAATTCGCATATTAATGCGATCTTCACTTTCTGTTTTTCGCTTTTTTAATCGAATTTTTAATTCATCTACACTAGGCGGTTTTACAAAAACAGCTAGTGTTTGCTCTGGAAACTTCCTTTTAATACGTAATCCACCAGCTACATCAATATCGAATATTACGTTCTTGCCTAATGCCCAGATACGCTCTACTTCTTTATTTAGTGTTCCGTAAAAGCTGTCACGATAGACTTCCTCCCACTCCAAAAAATCATTGTTATTTATGTGGTCTTTAAAATCTCTTAAACTAATAAAGTAATAATCTTTTCCATCCACCTCATAGTGTCTCTTTTCACGCGAAGTAGCAGAGATAGAAAAGTCTAAGTTAAGTTCCTTTTGTTTTAATAAGTGTCGAACAATCGTGGTTTTACCGCTTCCTGATGGTGCTGAAAAAACGATTAATTTTCCTCCTTTCATTATACTATGTTTAATGCTTGTTCTTTAATCTTTTCTAAGCCATCCTTCATTTGGATAACCAATTTCTGCATATCAGAGTCATTGGCTTTAGATCCTATTGTATTAATTTCTCTTCCAATTTCTTGACAGATGAACCCAAGTTTTTTACCATTAGATTCTCCAGAATCCAAAGTTTTATCGAAATAGCTTAAGTGATTTTTAAGTCGAACTTTTTCTTCCGTTATATCGTATCGTTCAATGTAAAACATAAGTTCTTGCTCGAAACGATTTTCATCTACACTCTCTTTCAACTCAGCTACCGATTTTAATAATCTTTCACGCAAACGAAGCATACGTTCCTCATCTATTGCTTCGATTTGCTCTAAAGCGTCACTTATTTGTTCCACACGAATTCGTAAATCTTTTTCCATAGCTTCACCTTCCTGAAGTCTAAAAGCTTCCACTTCATTTAAAGTTGCTATTAAAGCATTTTTAATAGCATCAGCTTCCTCTTCGCCTATCTCATGAACATCGCTCAATATAGCATCTGGTAAGTTCATAGCAATCCTGAGTAAGTCACTATTTGGATTATCATAAATAGAAGATAATTCCTTTAAATAGGTTTTAATAACTGGTTTATTAATTTTAGTTGGAGTTTCACCACCAGTATGCTCTAGGTGTATATTTACATCTATTTTTCCTCGTTGTAACTTCTCTGCTGTAATTTTTCGAAGGTCCATCTCCATCTCTCGATATATAGATGGTATTCGAACTCGGATATCGATTCCTCTACTATTTAAAGTTCGGACTTCTATCGTAATCTTTTTGGTTGGCAACTGTAATACTTGTTTGCCATAACCGGTCATGGATTGCATCATATTTTTTTCTTATAGAAATAGAAGGGGTAAAGGTATAAAAAAGATTACGAAGTACTTAGGTTTTATACATTGCAAAACATGTATTATCGAGGACGCATCTTGTCTAAACTTTAATACTCTGGACTAAGGATCCTAGAAAAAATTAAACCTTTGCTATCAAAGATTTTGTATCTTTTCAGATGTAATAAATTTCTATCGTATGAAGCGAATTTGGATAAGTATAGTAGCTATTGTTTGTATTGTTATAGGATTTCTATCTTTTACTACCTATAAAAACAATTTCTTTGAAATTTCTAAGCAATTGGAAATATTCATCGACTTATATAAAGAACTCAATACCAACTATGTAGATAATTTAGTTCCGTCGCAAGTAATGGAAAAAGCGATTCAAGGGGTGTTAACTGAGCTAGACCCGTATACCGTATACAGAACAGAACAGCAAATAATAGATGCTCGAATAAATCATTCGGGACAATATGCAGGTATCGGTGCTACCATTCATTTTTCTGGAGACAAAATTTTACTTCTAGAATGCTATGAAAATGCACCAGCTGCAAAAGCTGGATTAAAAGCAGGTGATGAAATAGTTGTTTTTAACGGAACTAAAATTTCTGAAATAACTACCGACTTACAACATAACTTACTCTCTGGAGAATCAGGTAGCGAAGTATCATTGACATATATAAGAGATGGGAAAGAAAATAAAACCACTTTAACTAGAGAACGAATAGAACGAGATGCAGTTCCTTTTTACAAACTTTTAGATGATAATACTGGCTACATTGTATTGGAGGCTTTCAATCAAAAAGCGGCTTCGCAAACAAAAAGTGCACTACTAGAACTAAAACAAAAAGGAGCAGATAAAATTATTTTAGATTTACGAAACAATCCAGGGGGACTGATGAACGAATCGATTAAAATAGTTAACTTTTTTGTCGATAAAGGAGTAAAAGTAACTTACACCGAATCGGTGATTCAAAAATATAATACCAGCTATGTTACTAGGGAAGAACCTATAGATACCGAAATTCCTTTAGCTATACTAATCAATGAACGAAGTGCTTCAGCAAGTGAAATTATAGCCGGAAGTTTACAAGATCTAGATAGGGCTGTAATAATAGGAAATCAAAGTTTTGGAAAAGGATTAGTACAACGAGAATTACCACTAAGTTATAGCACACAACTCAAGGTTACTATTTCTAGATATTTTACTCCTAGTGGTAGAAGTATTCAAAAAATGGATTACGATACAGATTTAGTGGAAAAACGAAACATTCAAGATAAAGATCAGGTTTTTTACACAAAAAACAAACGTAAAGTATATGGTGGTGGAGGCATTATGCCCGATAAATTATTGGAAGAAAATGTAGATCAAGACTTCATTAGAGACCTAAAAAACAATCTACATTTTTTTGATTTCACCTCCGAATATTTAAAAAATAAGGAGAAACCAAACATGGATAACTTTGAGTTAACCAATACGGATTGGCGAAATTTTAAACAATTTATGCGAGACAGAGAGGTGTTCACCAAAACAATGGAAGCTTGGAAAAATTTTGAAACAATAGCTAAAGACGAAACCACAGAATCAACATTACAGACTTTAGAAAAAGAATTCAATAACCAACTAGGGCAGGTCTTAGATCAAAAGTTAGACGCACACAGAAAGACAATTGAACAGAACTTAACCGATATTATTATTCGAAGAACAGATTATCAAAATGCAGCCTATAATTATGCGGCAAAAAACAATGAAGTTGTTCTTATGGCAAAAAACATATTAAATAACAAAAAAGAATATCAAAGCATTTTAGGAATTTAAACCCTATCAATTCCTAATTATCACTATTTTAACAGGCTTAATATATGGATTAATTGTATTTTTTGTAACTTGCCACACTATGGTACAAACAGATAAACAACAACAGGAAAAGCTTGAATTGATTAAAGAGTCAATCAAGTATTTAGAAGAGCGCGGGTTTACAAACATCAAAGCAGAAGTTGATGGTTACGAAGCACCGAGAAGCTTTCAAGAAAAAAATAGTGATTTAGTAATTGCTCCACATGTAGTGGGGGAAAGAGCAGGTGTAAAACATTACTTCAACATGAGTTTGAAAACTGAAGATGAAGCTCTATTAAGATCAAAGTGGAAGTTTTTTGAAACTATTACTAGCATGAGAGATCAGAGGTTTAATGTGTTTACAAAACGTGGACATTTTAAGTTTACCGAAGAAATGTTAGACTCTTTAAACATGAAAAAAGATTACATCAGACTTTAATCATGTCAACGTGCGGAATACCATCTTCTAGATATTCCGCACTTACTTTTTTAAACCCATACTTCCCGTAAAATTCCAATAAATAAGTTTGTGCTGATATCTTTATAGCAGAATATTCAAATCTACTTTCTACTTCTTCCAAAATATACTTTAATAGTGCATGCCCAAGTTGCTTTTTCCTATATTCTGGATGAACTAAAATCCTTCCTATTGAAGCATAATCTGCATGAAAATCGCCTTTTAAAAAGAAACGACCATACGCCAATAACTGATTGTCGTCTTTTAACATTGCATGATATGCTACCAAATCATTGCCATCTATATCTGGATACAAACAGTTTTGTTCTAAAATAAATACTTGTTGCCGAACTTGTAAAATAGCGTACAAATCGGAAGCTGATAATTCATTAAAAGAGACAAAATTAAAGTCCATATAGTTATATAAAATTGTTGCTATACATCTATTTTACTCACTCGTTTTTCATGTCTTCCGCCATCAAAAGGAGTATTAATAAACACCTCTACCATTCCCTTAGCTTGTTCTAATGAAGTGTATCTAGCCGGAATACTTAGTACATTAGCATTGTTATGCTGTCTAGCCAATACTGCTATTTCTTTAATCCAACATAATGCAGAACGCACGCCAGCATGTTTATTTGCTGTCATATTAGCGCCATTTCCACTTCCACAAATAATAATACCAAAATCTACCTTCTTCTTAGAAACCGCTTCGGCTACTGGATGAACAAAATCTGGATAATCTACACTTTCATTGCTGTCGGTACCATAATTAATAACCTCATATCCCTTATTTTCTAACATTTTAAGGATACTGTTTTTATAATCTGTCCCAGCGTGATCGTTACCAATTGCTATTTTCATGAGTATTTTTTTATACAAATATACAATACTCAAAATGCTTTAATTGATTTTTAAGGAAGGATTAAATAGATATAATAATTAAATAACCTATTCATAAACTTTGCTTTTTTACCTCTATATTTAAAATAAAAATAACACCTAAAGCTCTAATATTACTTTTTATTTCACCTGCAAAAAGCATATAAACACCGGTTATAAAACATGATGATTTTCACTAAAAACACCATGTTTATAACTTGTGTATAAGTGTGGACAACCCGTCAATAACTTTTCTTGAATTCTAGTTAATAAATAGCTAATATGGTTTATAAATGACATTTTAAAATAAAACTGTTCTTTAGTTATCCCTATGTAATCTACACTATATCCAGACTTACTAACAGGAATTTCAGAAAATACTTATCCAAGAATACCTGTGGATAACCTAAATTGCGAATTGTGGACAAACTAGCTACACTATTAGTTTTCAGTATATTACATTGTTCACTTTTTGTTGATAATAAGTTGATGATATAAGCATAAGTTTTATTCCAAAAAAATCATAAAGAACTTATCCCTATTATCCACAAACAATCATATGCAGTATTTTTTTATTTAAATTTTTAAAAAGAATATTAATATGAATTGTAATGTGGATAAGATGGATTTCGAAGAAAAAAAAAGAGAGAAAGAAAATGGAATATATTTTTTTGTAAAGTTAAAACTTCGAGTAGCTGAAGAAGAAATAGTACATTTACAATAATTAAAATAGATTTATGTCGAAAAAAAGAAAGTCCTTCAAAGAACAACGAATAGAAGGAATAAAAAATAAAATAATGGAGGCACTGCAGAATGCAAGAAAATCTCCGTTGAATCACAAGCAGATTAGCGTAAGTATTGGAATGACCAAAACGCAAGATAGAAAGAGTATTCAGAAAGTATTAAATGAATTATCTGCAAGTGGTGAAATAGAAGAAGTAAATAGAGGAAGATATATATTGAATCCAAACAATAAGTTTTTCACTGGAAAAATGGATGTAACTAGTTCTGGAATGGGTTATGTTATTGTGGAAGGTGAAGAGGATGATATATTTATTAAAAACAAGAATTTAAATAAAGCCCTAGATGGGGATACAGTTCGCGTATTGCAATTCTCTAAAAAAGGTAAAAGAGAAGGTAAAGTAGTTGAAGTATTAGAACGAAAGCGTACTGAGTTTGTAGGTGAAATAGATATACATGAAAACTTTGCGTTCGTACGAACATCCGATCAGAGTATGTATACGGATATTTTTGTACCAAAAGATCGAATTAAAAACGCTAAAAACGGGCAAGTTGTTTTAGTATCATTTGACGATTGGCCAGAGAACGCCGATTCGCCATTTGGAACCGTAACCAAAATATTGGGATATCCTGGAAAACACGAAACAGAAATTCATGCTATTCTAGCTGAATATGGTTTGCCAGCCGTTTTCCCAAAAGAAATAGAAGACTTTGCAAATAACATCGATACTCGTATTAAAGAAGATGAAGTAAAGAAAAGAAAAGATCTACGCGACTTACTAACCTTTACAATTGATCCTGCAGATGCTAAGGATTTTGACGATGCCTTATCTCATAGAGTATTAGATAATGGAAATACAGAGATAGGAATTCATATTGCCGATGTTTCGCATTACGTAAAGCCTGGTTCTATTCTGGATCAAGAGGCTTTCTTGCGCGCAACTTCTGTTTATTTAGTCGATAGAGTTGTACCTATGCTTCCAGAAGTATTATCTAATCAAGCATGTTCCTTACGACCTGATGAAGATAAGTATACCTTTTCGGCTTTATTCGAACTAGATAAAAATGCCAAAATAGTAAACGAATGGTTTGGTAAAACTGTAACCCGTAGCGATGCTCGATTGGCCTATGAAGAAGCACAGCATGTAATTGAAAATGCTGCAAGAGATAAGTCCTGTGTTATACCAAAAAGAATAGCAACAGGAAATAAAGAATACCAATTACCAAAAGAAATTGTAAATTCTATTTTATCGATGGATAGGCTAGCTAAAATTCTTCGTAAAAAACGAATGAATAATGGAGCGATTTCTTTTGATAAAATTGAAGTTAAGTTCATTTTAGACTCAGACAATGAACCTACAGGAGTTTATTTTACAGAGAGCAAAGACGCAAATAAACTTATAGAAGAGTTTATGTTATTAACCAATAAGCGTGTATCGGAGTTTGTTGGAAAATTAAATCCAAAGAAAAGTTTTATTTATAGAATTCACGACAAACCAAATAGCGATAAGCTAGAAGCCTTACAGAGTATAATTAGTCGCTTTGGTTATAGAATCAATATGCAAGAGTCTGGAATGCTTTCTAAGTCCTTAAACAAGCTTCTAAAAGACGTACATGGTAAGAAAGAGCAGAATCTAATTGACACCCTTACCATTCGAACGATGAGTAAAGCAGCTTATACGACTCAAAATATTGGACACTATGGTTTAGCATTCGATTATTATTCACACTTCACATCGCCTATTCGTCGATATCCAGATATAATTGCACATCGTTTACTATTACATTATTTAGAAAATGGAAATAGCGTAAAAGAAGAGGATATCGAAGAAATGGCTTCACATTGTAGTGAAATGGAGGTACTTGCTGTAAATGCCGAAAGGGATAGTATAAAATACATGCAAGTGAAATACATGAAAGAACATGAAGACGAAGAGTTCTTAGGAGTAATTTCTGGTGTAACGGAGTGGGGTGTTTATGTAGAGATAATTGAAAATAAATGTGAGGGAATGGTTCGCTTACAAGATATACCTGGTGATTTTTATGTTTTCAACAAAGACGACTATGCAGTGCAAGGTCGACGAACCAAATATACCTACCAGTTAGGTGATGAAGTAATCGTACGTGTAAAACAAGCAGACTTGGTTAGAAAACACTTAGATTTTATATTATTAGGACACAAATAGAAGAAATCATCTAGGTAGTCAAAAATATTGTATTTTTGATAATTATGGAAAGTGGACTTCTATACGCACCTATTTACGGTTTAATTTTAGCTTTTTCCTTTGGTCCCGTTTTTTTTACTCTAATCGAAACGAGTATTACCAAAGGATTTAGAGCTGGGCTATTTTTTGATTTAGGTGCCATATTTGCCGATATTATTTTTTTATTGGTTGCCATTTTTAGTACTTCTCAAATTCTCGATAAGCTAAAGGACGATCCAGCTTTATATATATTCGGTGGGGTTCTTATGCTGGCTTATGGAATTACAACCTATGTGCAAACTAGTCGATCTATATTTAAAATAGTTAGAGAACATTATGCCGTGGTTGTAAAGAAAAATTTAGGGAGCCTTTTCTTAAAAGGATTTTTACTAAACTTTGTAAACTTTGGGGTTTTAGCAGGATGGGTTGGAATTCTTATAATTGCTACAACAGCTACTACAAATACTCAAAATATGTATTTGTTTTTGGTAATTGTACTGCTTAGCTTTTTTGCAGTTGACCTATTGAAAATTCTTCTAGCTAAAAAACTTAAAAGTAAAATGACTCCGCGTTTTATTATAAGCACCAAGCGTTGGATAAGTATTCTGATAATCGCTTTCGGTGTTCTATTGCTCTTGCAAGGAATATTCTTTAATAAGTTCAAACCCGACTTTAATCTCCTTCCAAGTAATGAGGAAATAATAAGTATAAAATAAAAAAAGCTACTTCTATATTTTAGAAATAGCTTTTAACTTATTGAGGCATCGAGCGGATTCGAACCGCTGTACAAGCTTTTGCAGAGCTCTGCCTAGCCACTCGGCCACGATGCCTTTTTTGATAAGTGCAAACTTAATAAAAATAAATTTAATAAGCGAATATAGATTAAGAGTTTATATAAATCTCTCTTTCAACATCCATAGAAACACTTACTTCTGCTACATCCCCACCGATTGGAGGATTAATTTTAGCAACCGTTATACGTAATTTAACTACTGCTCTTGCTTCTTTAAAAACACGGTCTATTATGCGTTTACTTACATGTTCTAAAAGTTTAGAACGAACTGCCATTTCCTCTTTTACAATTCTGTTTAGTAAAACATAATCTACTGTATCTGCTAAATTATCGCTTAAAGCAGAGGGCATAAGATTTGTCCAAACTTTAAGGTTTACCAAATATTCCGAACCTATTGCGGCTTCTTCTTCTAAGCAACCATGATTGCTATATACTCGAATATCTTTTAAATGAATGACTCCCATCTCTTTTTTGCTTTTAGCAAAGATAGTTTTAATATCTTTGCTTTTATACTTTTAAGACCATGGAAAAAGAAACAACAAGCCTTAATTTTCTAGAGCAAATAATAGAAAAAGATTTAAAAGAAAAATATACCAAAGACCAACTTCGTTTCAGGTTTCCACCAGAACCAAATGGTTATTTGCATATTGGACATGCGTCGTCTATCTGTTTAAATTTCGGATTAGGTGAGAAGTACAACGCGCCAGTAAATATGCGTTTTGACGATACCAATCCACTGACGGAAAAGCAGGAGTATGTTGATGCTATAAAACGCGATGTAGAGTGGTTAGGTTTTGAATGGGACCAAGAATTGTATGCTTCTGATTATTTCCAACAATTATATGATTGGGCAGTAGTTCTTGTTAAGAAAGGATTGGCTTATGTAGATGAGCAAACTTCCGAAGAAATAGCCGAGCAAAAAGGAACGCCTACTACACCCGGTACAGCAAGTCCATACCGAGATAGAAGTGTTGAGGAAAATCTAGACTTACTTGAGCGAATGCGAAAAGGTGAGTTCGAAGAAGGGACTTATGTGTTACGTGCTAAAATAGATATGGCTTCGCCTAATATGCTTATGCGGGATCCAATACTTTATCGTATTGTAGATGCACCACATTATCGAACAGGCGATGAGTGGCATATTTATCCAATGTACGATTGGACACATGGCGAAAGCGATTATATAGAGCAAATAACGCACTCGTTTTGTACCTTAGAGTTTCTACCTCATAGAGAATTATACGATTGGTTTTTAGATCAAATATATGATGAGGAAAAAATAAGGCCAATTCAACGTGAATTTGCACGACGTAATTTAAGTCATACGGTAGTAAGTAAACGTCAATTATTACGTTTAGTAGAGAATAATGTTGTAGATGGTTGGGATGATCCTAGAATGCCTACTATAGCAGGTTTACGCAGACGTGGCTATACTCCAGAGTCTATTGTAAACTTTGCTAACAGTATTGGGGTAGCAAGGCGTGAGAACCTAATTGACATGTCACATTTAGAATTCTATGTACGCGATGATTTAAATAAAAAAGCAAATCGTGTTATGGCGGTTTTAGATCCGGTCAAATTGGTTATTACCAATTATCCAGAAGGAAAAGAAGAGTGGTTGGATTCTGAAAACAATCCGGAAGATGAATCTGCAGGCTATAGAAAAATTCCATTTAGTCGTGAAGTTTATATCGAACGAAGTGATTTTAAAGAGCAAGCCAATAGAAGGTTTTTTAGATTAACACTTGGCAAAGAAGTTCGGTTAAAAAGTGCTTATATCATTAAAGGAGAGTCAGTAGTAAAAGATGAAGATGGAAATATTCTAGAAATCCATTGTACATACGATCCAGAGTCAAGAAGTGGTAGTGGTACAGAAGCATCTAAAAGACGTGTAAAAGGTACTTTACATTGGGTGTCTGTTCCACATGCCATAGAAGCTGAAGTTCGATTATATGATAGGTTATTTACAGAAGCTGATCCTAATAAGGATAAGGATATAGATTTCCTTGAATATGTAAATCCTAATTCTTTAGAAGTTATTACAGGATATGTAGAACCTGACTTAATAGATTTGGAAGTGGAAGATAAAGTACAATTTCAGAGGTTAGGATACTTTGTAGTAGATAAAGACACGACCAAAGATAAATTAGTGTTTAATAGAACAGTACCACTTCGTGACTCTTGGGCAAAACTAAAAGATTAATATATTACTTTAGTTATGTGATAGTTTATTAATAAATTAACCGATACTTAACAGCTAACTCTAGCTTTTATCTATAAGTTTGATAGTAAGTTAATATTAAAAATAAATAAAATTATATGAGATCAAATACAGGAGAAACTATTTTAGCCTTATTAACCGGTGCTATTGTAGGTGCTGGTATCGGTATACTTTATGCCCCAGCAAAAGGAAGTGAAACTAGAAAAAAGCTTGGTGAAGAAGCTAATAAAGCTGGTGATAGAATACGTGAGACCGTAGAGGAAACCACTTCAAATCTTTCTAAAAAAGCACAGAAAACACGATCTGATTTTGAGAAGAAACTAGCGGAAACTTTAGAAAGCACAAGTCATAAGGCCGATGATATTTTACTGGCTTTAGAAGAAAAATTAGAAAAACTTCGAGAAGAAAACGCAAAGTTTGGAAATAAAATAAGCAGTAAAAAATAAGCTCTTATGCCGTATAGTAACTTCGGGGATAACCTACATAAAATAGGTAATAAAATCATAGAATATGGTGAGTACAAGCTAGACTATTACAAGTTACTCTTGTATAAAACGGTCATGAAAATGGCTAGGTCTATATTTTTTGCTCTTTTATTCGGTGCTGTATTATTACTTATATTCTTTTTTATTTCCTTTGGAGTAGCACATTTAATTGGTGATGCATTAGGAAACATAGCTTATGGTTATCTAATAATGGGAGGGTTTTATATTCTAATATTAATTTTAACGATGGCTTTCGGTAGAAAAATCTTAGAGCGACGAATACTATACAAGACTTCCGAATGGTTTATAAATGATGACTATAAGAAAGATAGAAAGTAAAGCATGAAAAGGAATAAAAGATATACCAGTTTCGAAGAATTAGATAGAGATTTAATGTTATTAGATCTTCAAGCCGATATATGTAAAGAAGAAATTCGATTGGCATCACAAAAAACCAAAAATGCATTTCAACCTGGACAAATGATTCAGTCTTTCTTTTCTGGATATGTACGAAGAACGCTTACCGAAAAGGCAATCGACCTTGGTTTGAACGTGGTTCGTACCTTTTTATATCGAAGATAAGTATTGATATACCAAATAAAAACAACCGCTTTAGATAAACTCTAAAGCGGTTGTTTTTTTATAGAATAGCGAATAAGGAATATTATTCCCCTAATTTTTTGTTCTCGTCTTTTTCTTTATTCTGTCTTTTTATCTCTTCACCAATTTGATTGCTTGCAACGAAAGAGGCCAACATATTGTTTAGCATATCACTACCTGCTTCTGGGCTGTTTGGCAATAGAATTAAATTGGAGTTTGTCGATTCTCCTATGGATTGCAAGGTATCATAGTGTTGTGTAACTACAATTAAAGCGGAAGCTTCTTGAGAGTTAATTCCTATTTTGTTTAGAATATCTACACTTTCCTCTAGTCCTCTTGCAATTTCACGGCGTTGGTCTGCTATACCTTGTCCTTGCAAACGCTTACTTTCGGCTTCAGCTCTTGCTTTAGCTACAATTCTAATTCTTTCTGCCTCTGCTTCGTATTCTGCTACTACCTTAGCGCGTTCCGAAGCATTGATTCGGTTCATCGCCACTTTTACTTTTTCATCTGGATCAATATCCGTAACTAAAGTTTTTATGAACCTATATCCGTAGCTTAACATTGCATCGTTTAGCTCTTCGCTTACCGCTATAGCAATATCGTCTTTACGCTCAAAAACATCGTCTAAACGCATCTTTGGCACCTCTGCACGGACTACGTCAAAAACATAGGAAGTGATTTGTCCATGTGGATCTTCTAATTGATAAAAAGCATCGTATATTTTTTCTCTTCCTACTCGAAATTGAACCGAAATTTTTAATCGAACAAATACATCATCTTTTGTTTTGGTTTCTACCAATACATCTAATTGTTGAACCTTTAGATTTACACGTCCTGCGATTTTATCGATTACAGGAATTTTAAAGTTTATTCCTGGATTTGAAATTTTTACAAATTTTCCAAAGCGTTCTATAATAGCAGCGCTTTGTTGTTTTACAATGAAAAGTCCGTTTAATAGAATTAGGATAGCAACACCTAATATAATATATCCTGTTATCATATTTTTTTTATTAAAAATAACTAAAATATTAGAACTATAGCTGTATTAATCTATTTGTTCTATAAAGGTTCGGATTCTATTAACGCTTTTTTCTTTTCCAAGTAACTCTATAATTTGAAATACATCTGGACCTTTCATTTCACCTACTAGAGATAATCGCAATGGCATCATGACACGACCAAATCCTATTTTTTCTTCTTCCACCCAATCTTTAACAGCATCGGATAGGGTAGTGCTTTCCCATGTATCCTGAGTTGATAAGATTTCTACTACTTTCTGTAAAATATTGGAAGTATCTTCTTTTACAGCTCTTCCTTTTGCTTTTTCATCATAAGTAGTAGGGCATTCAAAGAAGAAGTCGCCTTGTTCCCATAAGTCTTTAGTAAAGGTGATTCGTTCTTTTAATAGTGAAACCACTTTATTTAATTCTATAGTAGTATCTATATTCTTCTCTTTTAGAATATCTTTTAATGCACTTACTAAGAAGCCATCTTCTTTCGTTTGCATGTATTGGTGTTGGAACCAATCTGTTTTTTCTGGATTAAATTTAGCTCCTGATTTGTGAACTCTAGAAATGTCGAATGTGTCTACTAATTCTTCCAAACTAAATATTTCTTGCTCTGTACCAGGGTTCCATCCTAATAAGGCAAGCATGTTTATCACTGCTTCTGGTAAATAGCCAGCTTCTCTATATCCTGATGCTATTTCACCATCTGGCGCATGCCATTCTAATGGGAAAACAGGGAATCCCATTTTGTCTCCATCACGCTTGCTTAATTTCCCTTGACCTACAGGTTTCATAATAAGTGGTAAATGTGCAAACTCTGGAGCTTCCCAACCAAAGGCGCGATATAACATCTTGTGTAGTGCTAAGGAAGGTAACCATTCTTCACCACGAATAACATGGGTAATACGCATGGTTTTATCGTCTACTATATTGGCTAAGTGATAAGTAGGCATTCCATCGCTTTTGAACAATACTTTATCGTCTAGCGTGCTGGTATCTACTTTCATCTTACCACGAATCATATCCTCTAGTTTCAATACTTCAGAAGCTGGTGATTTGAATCGGATAACATATTCATTGCTATTCTTTAGTTTTTCTTTTAGCGTGGCTTCGTCCATATGTAAAGAGTTATTTAACTCATCGCGATTATGCCAGTTGTAGATAAAAGTTTCTCCTTTGGCTTCATATTCTTTACGTAATGTTGCTAACTCTTCTGCGGTATCGAAAGCATAGTATGCATTTCCACTTTCTATTAACTGCAAAGCGTAGTCTTTATACATATCCTTTCGTTCGCTTTGTCTGTACGGGCCACAATCTCCTTCTTTTCCTGGGCCTTCATCATAAGGAATGTTTAACCAGTTCAATGCTTCCACAATATACTCTTCGGCACCTTCTACAAATCGGTTTTGATCCGTATCTTCTATACGAAGAAGGAAATCTCCATCGTGCTTCTTAGCAAATAAATAATTGTAGAGAGCTGTACGTACTCCTCCTATATGTAATGGTCCTGTTGGACTTGGTGCAAAACGCACTCGAACTTTTTTAGACATATGCTATAACTTTTTAATCCGTGCAAAGATACAAATACTAGAGGCCAATAGGTATTTATTTTTAGAATCCTATCTTGATGAGGGTTATTTTTATAATCTCTTTAAATTATAATATATATTCGATTTAGTCTATGGTATTCGCTTTAATACTGTTGTTGTTTTAATATATATACCTAATATTGTGAATGTAAAAATAGGTAGATATGTCCAATCGTAAACTTCGTTCGGAAAAGAACTGCTTAAACTGCGGAAGGTATGTTGAAGTTAGGTATTGTTCGAATTGTGGACAGGAAAACACCATCAATAGACCATCGTTTTATTACTTGTTTACCACTTTTTTTAGGGATTTAGTTAATTACGATAGTAATTTTTGGCAAACTATTTCTATTCTGTTTTTTAAGCCAGGTTCTGTTGTAAATCAATATCTCGCTGGTAAAAGAAGTAGTTTTGTGTCGCCTATAAAACTCTATTTTTTTATTAGTCTATTTACATTTTTATTGCCCTATAATCTGATAAATTATAATGATGTAGACTATATTGATGCTACATCAGATGAATTCAAAGATTATCCTAGTGGTTATTCAAAAAAATCTATAGAAGATAAAGTATTGGATTCTATTCAGGAATCTACTTTTATAAATATTGAAAAGAATAGTAATGTAGATGAGTCTAAAAAAGATGAGTTTATCGATACGCGAACATTAAAAATAGATGGTTATGAGCTTTATTCAAATGCGAATACTAGACGAGAGTTTGATTCAATTCATAATTCTCTTCCAACGGAAAAGAAAATGAGTTGGATGGTTAAACCATTGTATAGAAAAGTTATTGAGTTGAACGAAAGAAATGGGGAGTGTATTTTAAACTCTGTCTGGGTTTAATCCTTTGAAGATTTAAACCTTTAAATCAAGCTTTACACGATCCTCAAATCTAATATATAATTGTTGAACGGTCAAACTCCAATTATGTAATGGTACTGTCCACTTTTT
>DATGSX010000080.1:0-7142 GCA_035302145.1 Flavobacteriaceae bacterium
CCACTAAGAAATGGACAAGACCTATTCGTAACTGGGGCATTATTTTAAGTCAATTTTTAATTATATTTGAAGATAGGGTCCGATTATAAGAAAAACCGAACCCTCTAATTTTTCTACTTACACACTTTACGGGATAGTGTCTCTCAGTAAGTGCGTTCGTTCATAAATTAGATAGGATTAGATTCACTTAAAAAAACTAACCCTTTCCCTTTCATTTTAGTTAAGATTGTTTGATTAAATGACATCTTAATTTCTAATATGGCTGATTTCAGTTTTATTTGTACCACTCTTCAACTGTTTCAAAGGACGTTAATTTACCTTAACAAAAAGCAATTCGTACTGCTCTTGTTAATCTTTAATCTTTTGAAATAACGAGAAAATTTATTATCTGTTTTGCGATATTGTAACATTACAATTAACAGATTTAAATTCTTGTTGGTTGACAGATTCTTTATATTTGCAAAGTATGTCAACCGATAAGTTAGCTATTATGGACACTGTACTATCCAATAAAATAAAGAGTGGTCGCAAGTTGAGAGCTTTTTCTCAGCAAAAGCTGGCTGATGCGATTGGGGTATCCAAACAGATGATTTCTAAGTATGAGAATAGTGTTTCTGTTCCTTCTAGTGGCGTAATGATTAAGATGGCAAAATCCCTAGGTCTTAGTTTAGATTATTTTTTCACTCCTCCAACAGTAGAATTAGGTGAAATCAATTTTAGAAAGAAAAGTAAGCTATCTGTCAAAAGATTGGATGCTATTAAGGAAGAAGTAAAACTCAAACTTTCCAACTATTTAGAAGTAGAAAATATCTTGAAAATAGATACTATATTTGATATTGCTGCTCAAATCAGAAGCTTGAATGCATCTAGTGACATAGAAGAAGTCGTAAGGGTAATAAGAGAAGATTGGCAAATTGGTTTTGATCCTGTGCATAACATCACCCAACTATTAGAAGATCAAAAAATAAAAGTTATTGAAATAGCCGAAAAAGAAAACTTGTTTGATGGGATGGCAGCTTTAATCGATGATAAATATGCGGTAATTGTCATCAATGAAAACTTCTCTATAGAACGTAAAAGATTTACCCTCTTACACGAATTAGGGCATTTAATTCTTGCTGTTCCAAATGTTGACAACAAAGAAGAAGAAAAGTATTGCAATCATTTTGCTGCTGAATTTTTATTCCCAAAAGCGGATGTCTTAAAAGAGTTTGGAAGGAAAAGGAATGCCATCTCTGTTGAGGAATTAATCGAAACCCAAAAGAAATATGGCATTAGTATCCAAGCTATTATTTATAGATTATTGGACGCAAATATTATATCTAAAAGTCAGCAGACTAGCTTCTACAAACAAATCAACTTTAATAAAGAACTTAAAGATCAAATCAATAAAGAACGATTCGAAACCCCAGAATATTCCCATCGATATAAGCAATTGGTCTATCGCGCTTATAGTCAGGAATTGATTTCAGCTAGCAAAACTGCCAATTTGTTGAGAAAAAATATCAATGAAATAGTAGCTAAAGAGATGGTATAATGAAACTCCGTGTAGTAATTACAGATGCTAATATTTTAATTGATTTGGTAAATTTGAACTTATCCGCAGCTCTTTTTGAATCGGATATTTTCGAGTTTAAAACAACAGATTTCGTTTTTGAGGAGTTATATGAAAAGCAAAAAGAAAAGTTACATACTCTCATTGAAGCAAAACAATTAGAGGTTTTAGAATCAGATGAAGTGGACCTACAAGAAATTTTCAAATTAAAGCAGCAAACGGCTGCATTGAGTATTCAAGATTGTTCTGTTTGGCATTATGCTTCTAAGTTGAAAGGGATACTGCTGACCGGAGATGGGCAACTGCGAAGCCACTCCAATCGTTCAGGTATAGAGGTACGAGGAATATTATTTCTGTTTGACCAAATGCTATTAAATAAATTAATTACATACACGCTAGCGATTGAAAAACTATCTCACTTATCTAAAATAAATAAGCGATTGCCTAAAATGGAAATGGAGAATCGGCTAAGAACATGGAAGGGATTATTGAATAAATAATAACCCTTCTTTGTCCCCCTGCTAGCTGAAAAGGGATAGTCTGGTAATACTATTCAAATAGTATGAGAAAACTTTAAGGAATATATAAGCTATATGCTTACAATGCAATCGCATCAGCGAGACGTTCGGTGCAACTAAAATCCCCATTCAGTCCACCTGCTTAATCAAAATCCTAAAAAACCCCATAGCATCCTCTATAGTCAATATTGGGTGGACAATGTTTTTTCGTTCTGGGTGGTGAATCACATCTCGCTCTAAAAAAATGAAGGCTTCCTCTGTTATATCGTAGCTATTATGGATTTTAAAATCCTTATGGATAGATACTAATTCCTCGTTGATTTTTTCAGCATTTTTCACTCCTCCTTGGTTCCAGAGACGCTCTATATAATCAACAGCCTTTGTTAATCCATTGAGGAACTTGCTATTTTCTAGTCCTTCTTTTAGCTTAGAGATATAGGTGCTCCCTTTTTCTTGTAGGTATGCTTCAGAGGGGCTAGGCCATAGATGGATATTTCGGTTCGATTTGTGCCACTGATTTCGGTCTGTTAGTGCCAGGTATTTCGGTTTGATTTGTGCCACTTTTAGGGATCAACAAGTATCTTGTCTTAAAATAAGATGAGATATGGCAAACAAACTTGATCCTATGGACCTTAAACAAATAATTACCCTACACCTTAACGGGTATAGCAATCGTAAAATAGGCAGTACACTAGGTATTTTTCGCAATACAGTAAATACTTATATGAAGCGATTTAAAGCTAGTGATTACTCTTGTGAACAGCTTTTGGAGTTTGATAATATTGCACTAGCTGAGCTTTTTCCTGCACAAACAACATTAGATACACAGCGACACGATGAGCTGATGAAGTGTTTTGAAAAAGTTAATAAAGCTCGAAATCATCCTGGTTTTACTTTTCTCTTTCACTATCAAGAATACGCTCAAACTGTCAGTAATCCTTACAGCTACACTCAATTTATGGAACACTATTGGCGTAAATACACCAAGCTTAAAGGCTCTATGAAACTCGAGCATGAAGCTGGTGCAGAGATGTTTATTGATTTTGCTGGTAAATGTCTTGAGATTACTAATAAGCATACAGGAGAATTAACTCCTGTAGAAACCTTTGTATCCATTTTGCCAAATAGCCAATACACTTATGTTGAGTTTACTAAAAGCCAAAAGAAAGAAGATTTAATAGCGTGTTGTGAAAATGCATTGCGGTTTTATGGAGGCGTACCAAAGGCTATTGTATCGGATAACCTAAAGTCGGCAGTTACTAGATCTAGCAAATATGAGCCTATAATTAACCGCAGTTTTAAAGACTTTGCAAGGCATTACAACTGTGTAGTAAATCCTACACGAAGCTATTCTCCGCAGGATAAAGCTCTAGTTGAAAATGCAGTACATCTTGTATACCAACGGATTTATTATCCCTTGCGTGAGATGACTTTCTTTTCCTTAGAAGAGCTTAATCAAGAGGCAAAACGATTGCTAGAAAACTACAATAAACTGTTGTTCCAACGCAAAGAAGCTAGTCGCCGAGAGTTATTTCAATCTGTAGAACGGCAGTATCTAAACCCTTTACCGCAAGAGACTTACGAGCTCAAGGACTATAAAAGAGCTAAAGTACAGAAGATGGGCTACGTCTACTTTTCGCCAGATAAAAGCTACTATAGCGTACCTTACCGCTATATCGGCAAGAGCACCTTAATCCATTTTACAAAAAGTACGGTAGAGGTATATTATAACCATCAGAGAATAGCTTTGCACAAACGTAGTTTTTCTAAAGGAAGCTATATCACCAACAAAGACCATCTAAGTAGCACGCATAAAAACTATAGCGACTGGAGTCCAGAATATTTTAAAAAGAAGGCTACGTCACACGGTTTAAAGGTTGTGGAATGTGTTGATAAAATACTCATCGATGCACAGTATTTAGAAATCGGATATAAACGAGTGATGGGACTCATACAACTACATAAAGCATATGGCTCTACGCGACTAAACAAAGCTTGTGAAATTGCTCTAAAGGCGGATATAGTCTCTTACTGGCGTATTAAAAACATCCTTAAAAACAATATGGACAAGAACTCTCTTTTTTATCAAGACTTGGAAGAAAGTAAAACAACACATATCCCAGTGCATCAAAATATAAGGGGTGCAACGGCTTATCAGTAATATAAACAACTAAAATAACTTACATTATGAACAACAATCAAACCATTGAAAAACTAAAGCAAATGCGACTTGGAGCTATGGCAAGCTTACATTTGCAACACCTTAAAGGCAACGGCTTAGAGTCGTTTACAATCGATGAGTATCTGGCATTGCTTACCGATCATGAGTGGGAACATCGTAAAGACCGAAAGATTACTCGGTTAATTAAACAAGCTAACTTTAGGCAACCTGCAAGCCTTGCGGATGTAAACTACGCACAAAGCCGTAATCTAGACAAGAATATGTTTGCTCGCCTTGGAACTTTAGACTTCATAAAAAGAAAGGAAAACATTATTCTAACTGGAGCCTCTGGCGTAGGGAAAAGCTATTTAGCACAAGCTTTAGGGCATCAAGCATGCTTAATGGAATACAAAACTATTTACACTAACACTGCTCGTTTATTTAAGAGATTAAAGCTTTGTAGAATGGATGGCACGTACTTAAAAGAGCTTAACAAACTCTTGAAAACTGACTTACTTATCTTAGATGATTTTGGACTGCAATCTTTTGATAATCATGATAGAGAGACACTTATGGATATTATTGATGATCGATATAACAACAAATCAACCATCTTATCCTCCCAAATACCAGTATCGGCATGGTACGATATTATAGGGGAAGGAACAATAGCAGATGCTATTCTAGACCGAATAGTTAACTCTTCTCATAGGATAGATCTTAAAGGTGAATCCATGAGAAAAGGGGCTCTAAAAAATGAATAATCACAAAATTTATCTAATATTGTAGTATCTCTAAAAGTGGCACCATTTGAACCGAAAAGGGTGGCACCATAAGACCGAAATACCCAATAGATTTAAAATCTCCTGCTTCATAATTTTTGCAGCAAGATAGTCCTCTCTTTCTAACGCATCGGAGAAGTTCTCCAACAAGTGAATACTTGTTTTATCGAATTTAAAATCTTCTAGTAGCGTCATCCACAAAAGGTTCGGATCGATTCTCTTTATTTTCCAGGAGGAATTACAGGGAATATCTTCATCTGCTCTGCTAAAAGCAGCTTGTTCATGATCTACTTCTTGAATTTCAAAGTACACAGCAAAGTCGATAAGATTGGATAGGATGGTGTTTTTCATAGGTTTATTTTTTAAAGGTTATACATGGTTTTTAGTTGTCTGTTTAGGTAGCTTATTTATCAGGCTGGTAATCTCGGATATACCACATGCCCCAATAGCCGATGGGTTTATTTATCTTTTCCACCAGAATTTCTTTTCCTTTTTCCCTGCCATCTATAAACCGAATATGATATCGGAAGTACTCGTCGTCTGAATAGTCTTTGATAAACCGAATAGTGGCTTTTAAAGAACCTTCTCTATAGGTATACAGTTTATCGGGAATAAGTTTGCCGCCTTTTACGTCTATGTTATTACTAGGGTGGTGGTCTGAAGGGGTCATATATTATTTATTTTTATATTGAATTCTTCTAGTTTTATTATTCCTTGTAATACTCTTCTATATCCCCTGCTTCTTCCAGCATTTCGTATAGTTCTTTGTACAGTGGAATATGGGCTTCCTCAATAAGGATGTTTCGTTTTCCATTTACGCTAGTGTGGTAGTAGCACTGAATGTTCCAATTATAAGGAGGAAACTTATTTTTATTAACTCCTGTAAAGTGGTAGTTTATTTCCATTGCTGGACTTCCCTCATGGTCTATTTTAATCTTGCTAGCGTAAAGAACTCGGTTCTTCATAGAGTTTATATATCGATCAAAGTTTTCCACAGTAGTTCGATTGTGATAATCGGTAATACGTTCTAATACCAGTCTTTTATAATTGCTCATAATATTTAGTTTTTTAATCTTATTCGAAATTTTTAAATTCTTCTAAAAGGCGCTGTACCCGATCTTGGGCGATAAACATCTCGTATACTTTTTGGTATAGTTCGGCGTTCTCTTCATTTATCTCAAAATTTTTCACTCCTTCTTCTTTGGTATAGGTATAGTAGTAATAGGTTATTTTTCGAGGTTTATCTTTTGAGTATTTGAACTTCTTAAAATGGTAATAAATTACTTGGTTTGACTCCTCTTCGTTTTTTCCTGGTACTATGACGGAATGAAAAAGTTTGTTTTCGAATCGTAATGGGAACTGGAACGTTGCCCACATTCCTCTTTTTCTACCGTAAAATGTGTTGAGTATTTTATCTAGTCGCTTTTTGTAATCTATAGGTTCGTCAGTACGCTGAGGTTCTGCCGCTGTACTCTTTTGTTTTTTACGTAAGAATGCAAAGCAGGAAGTGATTTTATGTTTACATAGAGTTTTCATAAGTATTTCTTTTTTCTGTTAGTTTAGAACAATCTCCTTCTATATAGAGGTAATGGAAAGAGGCTTAAAGTGGATTTTTTACGTGTAATTGCAGCATCCTATATTGTTCTAATACAAAGATATACCTCAACATCGCCAAATGATGTCGGGGTGGAAATGAATGTTAAATGAACATTCGAAATGCTATGTTATAATATTTATGATTTAACGGACGTTGGGCGTAGTTGAAATGGGAGTGGATATTTTTCAAAATAATAGGTGTCGTCAATACCTAAATGTATTATAGTAAAATTCGTGTTGGCATCGGGCTTAGTGGCTTAATTTTTACTGTTACATCTCCCTAAATCCCTCTTCAAAGAGGGACTTTTGTTCCGTATAATTTAGTATTCCCTCGTCTTGAAATAGTGGGCTTGGGTGTAATGTAGCTTTGGTTACATCTCCCTAAATCCCTCTTCAAAGAGGGACTTTTGTTCCGTGTAAATTAGTGTTCCCTCGCCTTGAAATTGTGTTTTAGGGGTGTGATGTAGCTTTGTTTACATCTCCCTAATCCTTTCTTCAAATAGAGACTTTTATTCTGTACACAGATTATT
>DATGSX010000081.1:0-7226 GCA_035302145.1 Flavobacteriaceae bacterium
GGCACTTCTAAACAAGCGAAGCATAGCGAGCGACTAAACCGTTGGAGCTTGCGACAACACTAAGCGATTAAACAAATTACGAAGAATAAGTATAGTCGTGCTACCACCTAGCAACTAGCAACTAGATAACTCCGTAACGAATAGGAAGGAAGTATGTAAACAAATAAAAAACCTCCACAAAAGGAGGTTTTTTACTTTAAATAGCATTATCTCGCATTACGGGAAACGAATCAACATAAAATTACTCTACCGTAACCGACTTTGTTAAGTTTCTTGGGCTATCCACGTCTGCTCCTCGCCATACTGCGATATGATACGCTAGTAATTGCAGTGGAACAACGGTTAGTAATGGTGCGAATATCTCTAAGGTCGCTGGAATTTCAATGGTATGATCTGCAATATCTTTAATCACCGTATCGCCTTCATTAACAATCGCAATTACTCTACCTTTTCGTGCTTTTACTTCTTGAATGTTCGATACAATTTTATCGTATGCACTATCGTTGGTAGCCAAAACTACCGTTGGCATGTCTTCGTCTATCAAAGCAATTGGACCGTGTTTCATTTCCGCTGCTGGATAACCTTCGGCGTGAATATAAGAGATTTCTTTTAGTTTCAACGCTCCTTCTAAAGCAATCGGATAGTTTGCACCACGCCCTAAGAATAAGAAGTTATTTGCTTCATGATATTCTTTAGCGATGGCTTTTATCCGATCATCTAGCTTCAATATCTCTTTTATTTTATCAGGTATACGCTCCAATTCGCTCAAGATGGTACTTAATTGGGATTTTGATATATGTCCTCTATAATCTGCAAGCTGTAAAGCCATTAATGTTAATATAACTACTTGAGTGGTGAAGGCTTTTGTTGAGGCGATTCCAATTTCTTGTCCAGCATGGATATAAGAACCCGCATGCGACATCCTAGAAATAGTAGAGCCCACGGTATTACAAATTCCATAAATCAAAGCCTGCTTCTCTTTTGCAAGTTCAATGGCGGCAATTGTATCGGCTGTTTCACCAGATTGCGATATGGCAACAAACACATCTTCGCTGCCTATTATTGGATTTCTATAGCGGAATTCCGAAGCATATTCTACCTCAACTGGAATTCGCGCCATCTCTTCGATAAGATATTCTCCTACCAAGGCAGCATGCCAAGAAGTACCACAAGCTCCAAAAATAATTCGCGATGCTTTATTTAATTTATTTCGATATTCTGTTATTCCTCCCAACCGAACCCAAGCCTCGGTTGCATTTAGTCGACCTCTATAAGAGTCAACTATCGCTTTTGGTTGCTCGTATATTTCTTTTAGCATAAAGTGAGCAAATCCATCTTTTTCAATGATATCTAAAGCCTCCTCTAGTTTCTCAATAACGGGTGTTTTCTCAATATTTTTTAGGTTTAACACCTGGACTTCTTTTCCTGGAACCAAACGATACACATCTTCCTCCTCCATATTGATCACTTGATCGGTATATGCATTTATTGGGGTACTATCGGTTGCAACTATATACTCATCTTCGCCTACGCCAATTACAAGTTGTGCGCCTTTTCTAACGGCGTACATTGCCTCTTCATCCCTGTCTAAAATAATTAAAGAATAAGCACCAACCACCTGATTCAATGCTATTTGAATAGATTCTAACAAATTATATCCATTGGCATTTCGAATATGTTCTATCCAATTGATCAGTACTTCGGTATCGGTTTCCGACTTAAACTCAAAGCCTTCTTTTAAAAGCTGTTCTTTTAAACTAGCGTGGTTTTCAACGATACCTTTATGTACAATCGCCAGTCGTCCAGAATTAGAAACATGCGGATGCGCATTTATATCATTGGCTATTCCGTGGGTTGCCCATCTTGAATGTCCAATCCCAATATTTCCCTTTGGCAGGTTTTCTCCTACCGCTTCTTTGTATGCGGCTAACCTACCAGCATGTTTGTGAATTTGAAATTCATTAGCTGCTAAGACAGCCGTTCCTATACTATCGTACCCACGAAACTCAAAACGATTCAAGCCATGAATAAGCACAGCATATGCATCTTTTTTTCCTATATATCCAACAATTCCTGACATCTACATTCTATTTTAATGATTAATAGTTAGTTTAGATTTGTCAAAAATACAATTTTAACAGACAAATATTCTATTTTTAATATATTATTATAAATCAAAAAAAGTCAAAATGGCTTTGTGCTATTCGCAGGAGCAACTTGGGATAAAGGAGACTTGAAGTAGGGGGACGAGGCTTGGAATAAATATAGGTTTTATGAACACTGTTGGCTCACTACTACTTTAGCAGGAATTTTAAGTAGAGAAAGAAGGCAAGAAGTTTGTTGTATTTCCTACAAGTGAAAAACTTAGGATTTCAGCGGGAAAGGAAACCTGAGGACACGAAGGTCTCTTTCAGATTACGGAGATTGACTCTGACTCTGCAAGCGGTTTCCTTTGTAGTTTCCCAATAGTAATTTAGAGTTTTATAACACTTTATAGGCAATCAATAAAACCATCAATTCGCATTAGTTCGCATACTTTCATATCCTATCGTAATTAGGCTTGATCCATACTCTCATAAATTGAATTTTTTGATTTATATTCTGGGACTAGGTCTTTTAAAGTTAGCACCAATTTCATGTTAAACTTTTCTTGACTTGGATCTAGGGGTAGCAAAGTTAGATTCTCTATAATCTCTGCAAAGTTTTCGATATTATTTTCACGAGCTTTAGCAATCATAATTTTCTCATGATGTGTTGGGCGTGTATTTTCTCCATCTGCCAATAGCTCTTCATAAATCTTTTCCCCTGGTCGCAAGCCACAAATTTCAATATCGATTTCGGTTGGATATTGAAATCCTGAAAGTTGAATCATACGTTTTGCTAAATCCATAATTTTCATTGATTCGCCCATATCGAAGACAAAAATCTCGCCTCCTTTTGCCATAGCTCCAGCTTCTAACACTAGTTGGCAGGCTTCAGGAATGGTCATGAAGTATCTAGTTACTTCAGGATGTGTAACCGTTAATGGTCCACCGTTTGCCAATTGATTTCGAAATAGAGGAATTACCGATCCATTGCTCCCCAATACATTCCCAAATCGGGTAATTACAAAGTTGGTTTTGCTTTTTCTTTTAGTAAAGTAGTTTACATAAAGCTCGGCAACTCTTTTTGTTGCCCCCATTACGTTAGTTGGATTAACCGCTTTATCGGTAGAAATCATAACAAACTTTTCAACATCATACTGGTCTGCTGCATCTACAAGATGTTTAGTTCCTTTGATATTGGTAGCGATTGCTTCGTAAGGGTTTTGCTCCATAAGTGGCACATGCTTATAGGCCGCTGCATGAAAAACGATGTCTGGTTGGAATACGCGAAAAACACTATCTACCCTATTGTAATCACGAATATCACCAATTACAAACTCCACATCTATAGCATTCTTTTTTATACTGCTTGAGCATGTTTGCTGCAATTCATATAATGCAGATTCTGCTTGATCTAGCAACACTATTTTTTTGCACGGATAGCTTAAAAGTTGCCTAGAAATCTCACTTCCTATAGAGCCTGCGGCACCAGTTACTAGCACTACCTTCCCTTCCACCTCCTTGCGGATAGAGTCCTTTTCTAAATGAATAGTTTTACGTCCAAGTAAATCTTCTATTCGAATATCCTGAATTTGTTTTGCCTCCAAGTTTCCATCGATCCAATTACTCACGGGAGGCACAATCTTCAGCTTTACAGGAAAGCCCTCATAAAGCGCTACAATTTTATTTAGAGCGGCTGATTCAATGTTTTGAATGGAAATAATAATTTCCTCTATCTCTTCTTTAGCTATCAGCTCTTTGGTAACTTGTTCTGGAGAGATTACTTTTACCCCATTAATACGACTTCGATGTAACTTTGGGTTATCATCGATAAAAGCATAGACTGAGTTCCCAATATGCCCATCTGCTTGCAAAGCATTAAAGGTTATAATACCAGAGATTCCTGCGCCATATATCAATAAATTCGATGTATCTCTATGTGGTTGAATAAACTGCAAAAAAATATGTTTATATAAAATTCTTAAAAAAACCAAAAAACTAGTGGTCAATAAATAATGCAACACTACTAGAGTAAAACTCTGTTTCGGATACGGAGAGTCGATGGTGTATAGAACGATAAGTAATAAAAGCAAAGCAAAAGAAGAAGCTTTTAGCACGTTTACTATATCTCGCAATCCTGTATGACGGATGATTCCCATGTAGGTTTTAAAAAACAGATAAGAAAGCGGATAAACTAAAAAAGCTACGCAGGCTATTATTGCTGAGTTCTTTAATCCTATATTCCAATCCGACTGCCAAACTATTGCTAAGGCAACAATAAAGGACATAATGGTAGAGTGAATATCTACAAGAAAAACAAACCAACGTGGTGTTTGTTTTTTTAAACGTTCTTTTACTGCTTTAGAAAATTTCATGAGCCAATATACTTTTAATTATTACTTACCACAAAAACACAACATCGTTTAACAAAAATATGTTAAACAGAGACTATGCTATATTCTTAATTACGGGGGAGTAAAACAGTATTACTATCAGTCCTACATTATTTAACACTCTTCTAATATGCATTAAAGATAGCAACTTATGCTAGTATTTTCTCTATAAAGAGAAGAATAATACCGTGTGCACTTACTAAATTTACTGTTAACTATTTAGTACTTTGTACCTCACGCCTAAGTCTGTGCAATAATACACATTTTAACGTTAAAATTAACATGAATTTTATTTTATAATATTCGGGTAGTATTTAGGATATTAATTAAACCTTTCGTTCTGCACAAAACAAGTTGCATATCGAAGGTTTATAAGGTATTTTTTCGTGTTTTGAGGATGGTATTAGGAACACCGTAGGTTCTATCTTACGGAGGAGCGACATAGAGAAAGGCTAAGATTTATGAATATAATTCTTGCTTTTAATCGTTATGCCCATTACATTAAGTGCATTGTTCATTCACTTATACTCACACAATCACTTTAAATCAAATAATGAACACAAATTAATTTGCTAATAATCAGACTCCCCTTCGTATGCAATCGCAGCATGTATAACCGATACACAGCAATATATCGCGCTCCCACTACGATGTTATGAGATATTTCGAGAAGGTTGATCCATCAAATCCTTTAAAGAAGCAGGGATACTGCTAAGATTTTCTCGCGTATCGCTATTGGAGTCAATTACTGCTATCTCATCAAGATATTTATAAATCGAATTTTGGGATTTATATTCTGGTACTAGCATTTTTATTATTCCAACCAACTTCAGATTAAACGCTTCCTGATTTAAGCCTACTGGAAGATTTATTAGCTTATCTATAATTTTGTCAAATCCAATAATATTATTTTCGCACACCTTGGCAATCATAATCTTCTCATGGTAGGTAGGTTGCGTGTTTTCCCCATCGGCCAATAGCTCTTCATAAATCTTTTCTCCAGGACGAAGACCACAAATCTCAATGTCGATATCGGTCGGATATTGCAATCCAGAAAGTTGGATCATACGTTTTGCTAAATCCATTATTTTCATAGAATCCCCCATATCAAAGACATAAATCTCTCCTCCTTTTGCCATAGCTCCAGCTTCTAGTACGAGCTGGCAAGCTTCGGGGATTGTAATCAAGTGTATTTAAAGAATCTTGATTAGTGGATAGTTGTGAAGGAGGTTCGGGTTTAAAACAAAAGAGGAGTAGCTTTAAGTAGCAGCTACTTAAAGATAGAGCAGTGCGTTTGCCTATGCAAACAGCAGATGAGTTTTGGTCAAGGATTAAAATTCAGTTTGATTATTTTTACTGACCCATTCTGTCCATAGATTATACACAGAATAACACGCAATATAATTCACGAATTTCGGATTTCGACTGACGCTTCACGATTACAAAACAAGCTTCTGAACAGATGAGATTGAGCTGTAAAGTATTTTCATTGTGTACGTTTTTTCTACGTTTAAATTAAGTAAAAACTCAACCATTCGATTTTCCAGAGCAAAATCAATCTGCTTTTCCAGGCCAACTTGTTGGCTTCAGGAAACTGAACTCTAAGCGAAGCGACGGACGGCACTGATACTCGTATCCTAAAATAATAAAGACGCAATGATTTGCGTCTTTACTACTATTATATTAAAGTTTCACGTTCTACAATCTCGCATCTGCAACGCCCAACGGCAATACGCCTTTTACATCATAGATAAAATGTGTTGGTTTTCCGTATTGTTTTAGGTCTAAATCCAAGAACTCTTTGTGTGCCACAGTTAGTACGATAGCATCGTAAACTCTATCACAATCTTCAACATCCTTATGTAGGACATCTAAAGTATTGCACGATGAAACGCCATATTCATCCTTTACCTCTTTTGGTTTAGCCCATGGATCGTAAATTCCTACTTTTACTCCATAATCTACTAAGGCATGATACACATCCATTGCGCGAGTATTGCGGATGTCTGGACAGTTTTCCTTGAAAGTTACCCCCAGTAATAATACTTTTGCTTTGGTTACGTCAATACCTTTCTTAATCATTCCTTTCACTACTTCCGAGGCTACATACTGTCCCATAGAATCGTTTAGTCTACGACCAGCTAAGATAATCTCTGGATGGTAGCCTACCTCCTGTGCTTTTTGTGCAATGTAATATGGATCTACTCCAATGCAATGTCCGCCTACTAAACCTGGTTTAAACGGAAGGAAGTTCCATTTGGTACCTGCAGCTTCTAATACGGCTTGGGTATCTATTTCAAGAATATTAAAAATCTTTGCTAGTTCGTTTACGAAGGCAATGTTAATATCTCGCTGTGCGTTCTCTATCACCTTTGCAGCCTCCGCTACTTTTATGCTAGGTGCTAAATGCGTTCCAGCGGTGATGACCGATTTATATAACGCATCTACCTTCTCCCCTATTTCTGGGGTAGACCCTGCGGTTACCTTCAATATTTTTTCTACAGTATGCTCTTTATCGCCTGGATTGATACGCTCTGGCGAGTATCCAGCAAAGAAGTCCTCATTGAACTTCAGCCCTGAACTCTTTTCTAAGATTGGAATACAATCGTCCTCTGTTGCCCCAGGATATACGGTAGACTCATAAATTACGATATCGCCTTTGTTCAACACCTTCCCTACGGTCTCACTAGCTTTAATTAAAGGTGTTAAATCTGGTCTATGGTGTTCGTCTACAGGTGTAGGTACGGTT
>DATGSX010000082.1:0-7166 GCA_035302145.1 Flavobacteriaceae bacterium
TTCTGGGGTACCCACCAAACGCGGACCTATCTGATCCATAAGCTCGTGGGCCATTTGCTCTAATTGTGAGTCGTTGTTCGCTTTTTCAACTATGGCTTCAATAACAGCTTTATCTTGAGCGACTGCTGATACGCTTCCAAAGATAAATAAGGCGAGAACTCCTAGTTTTCTCATTCTTGTAGGGAGTAGATTTCTCATAAAACAGTTTGTTTTTATAGTTTATAAAAAGGCAAGATAAGGAAAGTTTATTTGAATTTTTATGTAGTTGTATAATGGAAAACTTAATGATAAAGCTCAATATAGAAGAAGAATGAAAAAACCGATTGTTTCCTATATATTGTAGAAAACAATCGGTTAAATAACCTATTTAATTGTATTATTCGAAATTATTTTTTAATGAATTTCTTTACAACATTTCCAGCATCAGTTTTTATATCTAAGAAATACATGCCATTGCTTAATGTAGATACATTAATTTGTGCTTGGTTTAAATTATCATTTTTCATTGATTGTAATACTCTACCTTGAATATCAACAAGATTAACTTCACTGATAACTAACTCGCTTAAGTTATTGATATTTATAATATCCGTAGCTGGGTTAGGGTGGATCTTAAACTGTGCTGCAGTAAAGTCATCTACAGAAGCTGAAACATCACCTTCCACCTTAAAGTCATCTACCATAAAACCAAATTGGTCATTAGAAACACATTGTATAGCAATATAAACATCTTCTCCAGCATATGCATCTAAATCGTAGTTATATAGCATCCAAGTAGTTCCTGTAGTAATTGTCTCAGTACCGATTTCAACAAAATCAGAAACATCTGTTGATCCAGTAGATACTAACACATTAAATTCTTCTGTACCGTAAGTAGCGTCAGCTGCTTTTGCTTGGAAAAATACAATATTATTTTCTTCTCCTAATGTTATTTGTGGAGAGATTAACCAACTATCGTTTGGAGCGTTAACATCAGCAAATGAAACCATTGCTTTATTACCCGAATAAGCAGTCCAGTCACTACCTTCACTTGGCTCAAGACCTAATTCAGTTGCATTAAAAACTATAAATGCATGATCTAATCCCATGTTTGGAAATTGTATTCCACTAAAACCATAGGTTGGTGAACCAGCGTTACCATTGAATATTGTCCAATCTCCTACATCTGTATAGGTAAAGTCGTCGTAGGCCTCAAAATCGTCCTCGAATATTACTGTTTGTGCAGAGGCATATCCTATAACACCAAATGCAACAAATAAACTAAGTAATGTTTTTTTCATAATAATTAAAGATTTAAAGTTAAATTAATTTCATCTATAAATATACAAATTAAAAGGAATAATCCAATATTAAAACGAAATAAATATAACACTTAGTTTAGCTGTTACTACATTTTGTAAGCTTTTATAAATAATGTAAATTGGACATCTTAAAAATATGAGATGAATATAGAAACCTTACCTACCTCTTGGTTTTCATTTTTTAAAACTCAAATGGCCGAATCGTATTTTGCATCGCTACGCAGCTTTGTGGAAGAAGAATATGAGAAAGAAGTCTGCTATCCGCCAAAGGAACAGATTTTACATGCATTCCGGGTTTGTCCATTAGAAGATATTCGTGTAGTGATATTAGGTCAAGATCCGTATCACGGTCATGGACAAGCTAATGGTTTAAGTTTTTCTGTAAATGATGGAGTAAAGTTTCCTCTATCTTTACGTAATATCTTTAAAGAGATAGAAAGTGACTTAGATATTCCTATTCCTATTTCTGGAAACCTAGAACGATGGGCAGAACAAGGTGTTTTACTATTAAATGCAGTATTAACTGTGCAACAAGGAAAAGCTGGAAGTCATAAACGAAAAGGTTGGGAAATACTTACTGACTCTGTAATCGAGCATATTAACATGGAGTGCGATAATGTGGTGTTCTTACTATGGGGAGGTGATGCACAAAAGAAAGGTAGAAAAATAGATACCGAAAAGCATTTGGTGTTAACCTCTGGACATCCTTCGCCTTTAAGTGCTAATAGGGGATATTGGTTTGGAAACAAATGCTTCTCACAAACCAACGCCTATTTAAAATCTGTTGGAAAAGAAGAGATTAATTGGTAAGGAATGTAAAATTCAACTAAATGGAGAACCTAGAATCACGTATCAAAGCTTCGGAAACCACTATATTTAAAGCGGTATTCCCAAATACTACAAACCATTACGACACCTTGTTTGGAGGTACAGCCCTGCAACTAATGGACGAAGTGGCGTTCATCGCTGCTACGCGTTTCTCTAGAAAACGGGTGGTAACTGTATCTACCGATAAAATTGATTTTAACCTACCCATTCCTGCAGGTACAATTATCGAACTAACTGGTAAGGTAATCCATGTAGGAAATACTAGTTTAAAAGTACAGGTGGAAATTTATATAGAAGAAATGTATTCCGACGGTAGAACAAAAGCAATTGAAGGTGTTTTTGCATTTGTTGCCCTTGATGAAAATAAAAAACCTACACCTGTAATCTAACTTAATTTAATCGAGATGTTTTTTACAAGACGATTAAGTAACTATTTAATTATTTTCACCCTTTATATATTTAAAATAGAACTATTCAATTTGCTTTAATTTCATGAAAAAACTAAGTATTTTGTTGGGGAGCTTTTTATTTTCCATGCTCTCCCATGCACAGCACACCCCGTATTTTGCTACTACACCTAGCTTAAGCCCAGATGCGAGCGAAGTTTATTTTTCTTACGATGGCGATATTTGGAAAGTCCCTACAATTGGTGGCCAAGCCTTACGTATTACTGCATTGGAAGGGCAAGAAAAAAATCCCGTTTTATCGCCTAACGGAAAATGGTTGGCATTTACTTCCAATCAATACGGGAACGACGATGTATTTGTATTATCGCTAGAAACTGGAGTTATTTCACAGCTTACGTTTCATCAAGCAGCTGATAAAGTAGAAAGCTGGAGTTGGGATAGTAAAACTATTTACTTTACTTCTAACCGATATAACAGCTTTGGGAGTTACGCCGTTTCTGTAGAAGGAGGTACAGCTAAGCCTTTATTCAACACGTTCTTTTCTACCTCCGATGGTTTAGTGGAAACACCCGAAGGAAATTATTTGTTTACCAATTCCATGGAGAGCAATAGGCAAGTAGCTCGTAAACGATATAAAGGTGCCAATAACCCAGATATTTTGTTCTATAATCCCAATACAGAGGAGTTTAAAAAACTTACCACCTATTTAGGTAAGGATTTTCATCCTACCGTAGATAGAAATGGGGAAATTTATTATATCTCCGACGAGAATACTGGCGAATACAATTTGTATAAGTTAGAAAATAATAAGCCAAAAGCACTTACTAGTTTCGATCGTTCTATAAAATCACCACATGTTGCAGCAAACGGACAAAAAGTTGTGTTCGAAAAAGGATACCAGCTTTATGTATACGATGTAAAAACTAATCAAACTAGTAAAATAGACTATACCGCCCCTTCGCACTATAGCTTAAATAAAAAGGAAAGTTTCAAAACCGAGCGTATTAGCTATTTCGATGTATCGCCAGATAAAGAGAAAATTGCTTTCATAAGTCGTGGTGTTCTATTTGTAGCTGATAAAGAAGGGAAGTTTGTTACCGAAATTGTAAATAATGGAGAACGGGTAATGGAAGTAAAGTGGTTAAAAAACAACCGAGATTTACTTTTTAGCCAAACCTACAAAGGTTATCCAAATTGGTATAAAATATCAGCTAAAGGTGGTGAAGCTAAACAACTTAGCAAGGATCTTGCTAGCAATAGAGAAATTGCTTTTAATCCAGATCTTACCAAGGCAGTTTACTTAAGTGGCCGTGACAAGGTGCGATTACTAGATTTAAAAACCTTAGAGTCTAAGACTATTGTTACCGATGAAATATGGGGATTCCAGAATTCGGCACCAAGCTTTTCACCCGATGGTAAATACGTTTTGTTTACTGCCATGCGCGATTTTGAACAAGATGTGTTTATACATAACATAAAAGAAGAAAAAACAATAAATCTTACCAATACCGGAGTATCAGAAGCAAATCCTAGCTGGTCGCCAGATGGTAAGTATATCTATTTCGCAAGTAATAGAACCACTCCCTCTTATCCGTTCGGCATGCAAAATTCTAGTATCTATAGATTGGCACTAGATTGGTATGCAGAGGATTTCAACAACGAAGGCTTCGACCAACTATTTGAAGAGAAAGAAGAAAAAAAGGACGATAAGAAGAGTAAGAAAAAGAAAGAAGAAGCTAAAGAAACCAAACCAGTTGTAAAGGTTAATTTAAATAACTTGCGCGATAGAGTGGAGCGTGTTTCCAATAGGTTTGGAACACAGAATAATCCACAAGTCTTTTCAGATGGTAAGAATACCATAGTATTTTATAACTCTAATGAAGATGGAGGTTCGTACAACTTTTATAAAAAAGTGTACAAACCATTTGAAAAACCAGAGACGAAGAAAGTTACAGATGGCTATGTAAGGCAAATAGTTCAAACCGATAAAAAAACATATTTCCTTCTAACCTCAAAAGGGGTGTATAGTTATAACGAAGGAAATAATAAGTTGAATAAAATATCATTTAAGCATACTTTCCAAAAAGATTTAGAAAGAGAGTTCCAGCAAATGTTTGAGGAAACTTGGGCAGGGATAGATGAAAACTTCTATGAAGAGAATTTCCATGGTGTAGATTGGGCAACTACTAAGAAAGACTACCAAGCTTTTGTGCCTTATGTGCGAAATAGAGAGAACCTACGTGTTTTATTAAATGACATGCTAGGAGAACTTAACTCTTCCCATTTAGGGTTTAATTCTCGAGGTAAAGAGGAAAAAACTAGACTCAGCTATTATACAAGCGAAACAGGACTATTGTTTGATGAGGCTAATCCTTATATAGTGGCCAGAATTGTTGATAAATCACCTGCTATGGCAAATCACATCAATATCCTGGCAGGAGATAAATTAGTGGCTGTAAATGGTAAAAAGATTGATGAAAGCATAGATCGTGACTATTACTTTACCACTTCAGATAAAAAAGAGGATGTACAGCTAACATTTGAGCGTAATGGGAAGAAATTCGATACGAATATTAAAACAATCACCAATGAAAAGCTTCGTGATTTATTATATGATGAGTGGATTGCTACTAATCGTGCTAACGTTAAGGAATGGAGTGACGATCGCATAGCGTATACCTATATGAAGAACATGACAGGAGCTCAGTTGGAATCCTTTTTGTTGGATATGGTAGCAGAAGAAAACAATAGGGAAGGGCTTATTTTAGACTTGCGATTTAATACGGGCGGAAATGTTCATGATAAAGTATTAAGTTTTCTTGCGCAACGTCCGTATTTGAAATGGAAATATCGCGGTGGTAAGAAAACTACCCAATCTAATTTTGGTCCGAGTGCAGGTCCTATTGTACTATTGGTAAATCAAGCTTCCTTAAGCGATGCAGAGATGACCGCAGCAGGATTTAAAGAGCTTGGACTAGGAACAATTATCGGAACAGAAACCTATCGTTGGATTATTTTCACCTCTTCCAAAGGATTGGTAGACAACTCTAGCTATCGTGTTCCAGCATGGGGAACCTACACTCTTAAAGGGGAAAACCTTGAGCATACAGGTGTAGCGCCTGATATTGAAGTAGAAAACACATTCTTAGATAATTTAAAAAGAAACGATCCGCAGTTAAAACGAGCGATTGATGAGATTTTAAAACAACTTTAAGCAAATCCAACTAATTTTGAATGGAGGGTAGGAGAGGGGGGAAACTTCCTCTCCTATTTTATTACAAGACTAAATAACGAAAAATGAACTTTCTATAACAAATGAAGCTTGTATCCTTATAAAAAATACCCTATCTTTATAGAGTTAATCAATGCCTCAATAATTATGCTGTTAGGTTACAAAAAAGACAGATTGCAGTTGCTTTCTATTATCTCTATAACTTGGTTTATGTTCGGCATGGTAAGTTTAGTAACTTCCCTTACACAAGGTGAGACCAATATGGTTTTGCCTATCCTCTATGTTGCGCAAGCAATTATACTTTACGGAATTTACACCTATTGTAAAGTGAATAAATATATATTGATTGACAAAGATTATATTCAACGCAATTCTTTATCTAAACCAAAAGTACATGTAGAGGATATTTTAAAAGTTCGAAAAAAAGGGAAGATATATTTTTTCTACACGCCAAAAAGAACCCTTCGTATTAATACCAAGCTTTTGGATAAACAAGCGTTGACAGAGTTGGAGGACTTTATTAAGTCCCTGCCTAATGCTGTAGCAGTGTAATAGTTTTTCTTACTAATTAGATATTATTATCTTCTTGCTATTTTACGTTTTAGTGCCTTCCTATATTTTAACCAATCAGTAGGTACCAAAATACACTTTGTTTAATATCAGCCACTTGCCAAGCTCGTAAATCTATACGTTTTGTTAATCTGTGTAAGTATAAATTTGTATGTTTGTTTTTTATTAAACGAAAAATCAAACAAATGCGTCGAGTTTATTATTTATTTATAGCCGGAACTTTTTTATTTGGAATGGCATCTTGTAATGAAAACAAGAAAAACGAATCGGAGCCTACCACTGAAGATGTAACTACATCAGATGATGCAGAATCAGCAACTACGAGTAACACAGAGGCTGAAGTAGCTTTAAATCCTCCACATGGTGAGCCAGGTCATAGGTGTGATATACAAGTTGGTCAACCATTGCCAACAAATACTAATGCAACTAACACAAATACTAACAATAGTGGACAAAGATTGAATCCTCCACACGGACAACCAGGACACGTTTGTGAAATTCCAGTTGGACAACCTTTACCAAACGGATCTGCTAATGGGGCAGCACCAAGTAATGTGCAATTAAAGACTCCTTTAATGAAAGAGAATCAAAAGCTAAATCCTCCACATGGGCAGCCTGGACATGTTTGTGAAATTCCAGTTGGACAACCATTACCATAACACTATTTTAAACATATAATTAACCACGAAGTAGCCGTCTCAGAAGCAAAATTCTGGAACGGCTACTTTTTTTAGTTTAGTATAGTAAAAGAAGGTTGTTTTTTGTTGATTTAGAAAAAAGGGAGAGTACTCCCCTCTTTTAAACACTCATTTTCTTTAGATTATTGGC
>DATGSX010000083.1:0-3106 GCA_035302145.1 Flavobacteriaceae bacterium
ATGGAGAAAACTCCATTAGATAAGGTAGGCTATGTTTCGACTATAGAGCCTTATATCCAGTTTTACTATTTATTAGATGCACAAGACAAAGCGAGAAACCTCTATTACCAAGCTGCTAAAGACTATCAGGAGTACCTAAAGTTTTACAGCTCTATGACATTCGAAGATAAAGCTAGAAATGCACAAGAGGTGTTCCGAAAGTACGGACAATATTACAGCTTGATGCGACTATTAAACTTCTTTGACCCTGAGTTGGGCATACAGGAGTACGAAATCTTTAATCATCACTTAGACCTATTGCCTGAGTTCTTCCAAGAAGAGGACAAGTATATTGGTGAGGATGTAACTTCTGATTCTATTCCAGAAGATTTACTAGAAGAAATAGAACGCATGCAGATAGAAGCCAAAAAAGAGGCCTTACAAACAGAGTACGATACAACGAAGCAGCTGTAAGATGCGGCTTCCAATTCCTATACGAACTCCCCAATGGATTTCTCGATTTTATCCGAGTTATCTTTGGGGAGTTTCTAATTCTAAAGCTATCTATTTAACCTTCGATGATGGCCCAACACCAAAGACAACACCAGAAATCCTTGCCTTACTAAAAGCTT
This sequence comes from Flavobacteriaceae bacterium, assembly GCA_035302145.1. Lineage (GTDB taxonomy): Bacteria > Bacteroidota > Bacteroidia > Flavobacteriales > Flavobacteriaceae > JAJYTI01. The sequence goes on from DATGSX010000083.1 coordinate 612, forward strand.
ATAACGCAAAAGCTACATTTTTTTGTGTGGGAAATAATATTGAAAAACACCCAGAAGTGTTTAAAGAAATAGTGAACCAAGGACATAGTTGGGGCAACCACACCTATTATCACAACGATATAAGGGAAACGACACCAGATGAGTTTCGTAGAAGCACCGAAAAATGTGCGACTATAATGAATAAATATGCAAAACGAGAAACCTTTTTATTCCGTCCACCTCAAGGTAGGTTTCGACATAACTTCAAAAAAACACTCGGCCCAAAATACAAACTGGTGTTCTGGTCGCTTTTGAGTATGGACCATGCTTCTAATACTAATATTGAAGCATGCACACGCAATCTATTAAAAGCAAAACCGGGCGATATTATTGTTCTACACGATAATCTTAGAACTAAAGAAGTCACTCTAAATAGCTTAGAAGCTTTTTTAAAGTGGGCAGTTAAAAGTAATATTGACTTACTAGGATTACCTATGGCGTAGTATAATTTTCCAATGCATTCTTTAAAGCATTACTTGTTTGTCCACCCTGTATTCTCCAATGCATTTCCCCATCTTTATATATCATAAAATCGGGCAAGCTAGAAACTTTTAATGCTCGTACTATATCGCGATTGGCGTCGGCGTTAATCTCTACAACACGCGCTTTATCTCCAAAATAATTTGCCACCTCTTTCACCACTTCGTGCATCTTCTCACTAATCGCATTATCTTTTAAATAAAAGTGCAAGAGTACTGGCACATCTCCACTTACTAATTCTCCAAATTTCGCCATAACTAATTTTTATTTTTCAACTTTAAGAATAATACAATTTACTAAACTTTGAGGCTTAGACCGTAGCTTTCTTTTTTAATTTTATTACAGTAACCTCTGGCCAAACACCAAATCTTCCGGAATAGCCAAGTACCCCCAATCCTCTATTTACATATAGATAGCGATTGTTGCCATTATAAAGTCCAGCCCAATGCTTATAACGGAACTGACTTGGCGACCAACGAATAAATCCTGGAATTTCTATCCCATACTGCATACCATGCGTGTGTCCTGAAAGGGTTAACTGAAATTTAGAAGGATGGTCTTTTGCATGATAATCCCAATGGGTAGGATCATGGCTCATCAAGACTTTAAAATCATTAGGTTTTAAACCTTCCGATGCTTTATCTAAGTCTCCTGCCTTCTTAAAGTTTCCATTCCCCCAGTTCTCCACTCCTACCAAGGCTATGCGCTGCCCATCTTTATTTATCCAAACATGCTCGTTGTTTAATAATTTCCAACCCATTGCAGCTTGAACTTCTTTTAAACCTTCAAAATTCTTCACCTTATCTTCTTTGCTATCCCATCGGTGATAATCGCCATAATCATGGTTTCCTAAAACAGAGTATACGCCATCACGGGCACGTAACTTAGACATTAGAGGCTTCCAACGGGTTGTTTCCCCCACAACATCGTTTACCAAATCACCTGTAAAAAGAATAACGTCGCTTTCCTGTTCGTTTATCAAGTTCATGGCATAGGTAAACTCTTCTTCATTGTTCCAGCTACCAACATGTAGATCACTAAATTGTGTAATGGTATAACCATCAAACGCTTCAGGAAGATCATCGTACTCTAACTCATACTTTAAAACCCTAAAATTATAACGCCCTTTAATCATTCCGTAAAGAAGCGTAGAGAATGGTAAGGCAGCAACTCCTATTGCCATGAGAGCAACAAACCTTCGTCTAGATGGAATATACCTATCTTTTGGTTTTCCTGAGAAAAACCTTACTATACCAGCACCCAGACGATACCCATCTTCTAATAGCATACCAGCAGCTAAAAACATTTTTGTAACAACCATTACCACCACCAAGCTATACAAAATCATCCGTCCTGGATTTTTGTACATCGAGCCACTATTAAACACTTGATCGTACACTATGGCAAGAATCATAAATGCGCTTATTCCCCAATAAACATATACTGTTCGCACATGCTTAGACAGTGTTCTGAATGCCATAAAAGCATAGAAGTCCAAGAGAATATAAAACACAAAGAATAAAAATAATATCCATCGCATGGCACGAAAATACACACTTTTGAATAACCCTCATTAAAAAGGTGAGTTTTAACTAGTTTTAAATAAGTTAGTAACTTTCTTAACTAATTAAAAAAGGCTTCCAACTTAAAATCTACGCAAACCATTCCGTCTAATAAATTAGAAGTATAATTATCCCAACAATATGGAATAATTCTTAAGTGATATATTTTATTTAAGATTCGAACAACTAGTATTCCTTGGTTTAAACAAAACCCGTTCGCTTGATTATTCGTAATTTTGGGATTCTGTAAATAACAGAATTTATTAATTTAAAAATACAAGACGAACGGATGGATAAGAAACCTAGGCTATTTTTACTCGATGCATATGCTTTAATATTCAGAGGGTATTATGCTTTTATACGGAACCCACAAATAAACTCTAAAGGACAAAACACCTCTGCGATTATGGGGTT
>DATGSX010000084.1:0-9016 GCA_035302145.1 Flavobacteriaceae bacterium
GTAAATCCTGAGTTTCGAAAAACAACTAAGACCACGAGAAAGGACCCAAGCAGCAAAAGTAGATTCAAGCCACGAGAGAGGACTCTCGCGGCAGCATTTTACTAATTTGCCATCGCTACCGCACCCACCTCTTACCCCATCGCTGCCGCGTCAAACTCATACCCTACCGCTGCCGCGAGATTGCATCTCGTGGCTCCCTAAGAATAATTCAAATAAGATAGTAACCTCTAAAAAACTAACCCATCTAAAATACAACCGATTAAATAAGTAAATCCTGAGTTTCCAAAACACTAGACCACGAGAAAGGACCCAAGCAGCAAAAGTAGATTCAAGCCACGAGAGAGGACTCTCGCGGCAGCATTTTACTAATTTGCCATCGCTACCGCACCCACCTCTTACCCTACCGCTGCCGCGTCAAACTCATACCCTACCGCTGCCGCGAGATTGCATCTCGTGGCATCCCTAAGATTAATTTAAATATGGAAGTAACTTCTATACAACTATCCCCTCTAAAATATAACCGATTAACTAAGTAAATCTTGAGTTTCGAAAGCAAACAGACCATTAAGAGGTGCCTCTCGCAAAGTCATATTAAAGTTTGTAAGCAATTTTAAACATAATGATTCTTGGAAGGATATATCTTTTCGTTTCGGCGATTAAGAAGCTGTTGAATGAGTTTTGCTGTTTAAAAGCAGTGTCAAATAAATTGGTTACATTTATTTCAAAGCCCCAAGGGCTATCTTCTACTTGATAAAACAATGAGGCATCTGCTGTGTCAAAAGCATTTTTGGCATGACTGCTTTTATTCTGATACTGATCAAACGTATAATCTGCTTTAAATACAAAGTTTTTTAAGAAGCGGTATCGCAAATGGACGAAAAAACGATCATTTTCAAAATTGTTAACTTGATTAAACGACCTATAATTATTAAAGTCCTTTGTATATCCTACTTCTATATTTGGGTATTCTCTAAAAAGGGTTTCGACACTTGCCGTTGATGAAATAGATTTTGAAATATTCCGATGCGTATCATCATTTAAAATTTGATGAAAATCACTGAAATTAAAGTTGGTATTCAATTTATATCTCAGCTTACGGAGTGTTTTTGAGACATTACCCATCATACGCCAACTGTGTTCGGGTAAATCAAACATCATAGGTGTACTATACTGATCGATACCTTGAAGTTGCGTTATACTTTTAATCTGATCTACTTTTTTATTAAAAAAGGTGTGAAAGTTAACATTCAAATTTCTAATAAGACTAAATTTGTAATAACTCAGATTTAGCGTATGATACAACTGATTTTCTAAGGAAGTATTGCCTTTATAAACACTGTTAAAACTGTTTAACACAAAGTTGTTGGCTAACTGTTCGATATCAGGAAATCGAGCGTTCAGTTTATATTTAAAATTAATTTTCTCACTTCTGTTTAGCTCTATTTTCGCAGTAAATTGTGGTAATATTAAAGCCTTCGTATTCGTATTTTTCTCTTCGAGCTGCTTGGTTTTCCAATTGTAAAAGTGTGCATAAACCATCGGTTTAAAAGTGGCAATCCCCACTTGGAGTTTATATTCTAAACCCAAAAATGTATTTATAAAGTCGTAGCCAAAATCATTCCCAAAACCTGCCACATTAAAATCATTCACACTACCATCGCTTAGGTGCTGTTCGTCTTGGCTGTAGAATTCTGAAAAAGTAGCATTAACACCAATACTGGTATAGATGTGATTAAAGTTATTGAGCACCCAATAATGTTTGGCTACAGCATTGGCATTATGTGTGCTATTGCGTTTGGTTTGCAAAATAGTATACATCTCATCTTCTTCCAGAGGAATTAAACCCTGTAAAATCTGCCGATCCGTCATCCATTCCGTAAAGGGTTTATCTTTTTGAAAGCTATAGGTAGCCTCGAAACTTCCTGTATGATTTTTAGATAGTTTTCGACTGTAAGCAATATTTTGTTTAAGATTAATGTTTTTCATATCGGTAAGCGTAGCTATAGTATTGCTTTGCGACGGATGCATGGTGTTTATTAACCCCTTACCGTCATTATCTGCCAACTTAATAAAACTATTATACGCGAAATCTTCTTCAAAATCAGGTTTATACTCCAAAGTCAATTTACCAATGGTAAAAAAGTTAGTAAGATCTTGGGTATTATTTCTTGATTCAAAATAAGACGTATCCTCCAATAAATATTCGTTTTCGGTATGGGTTTCGGCTTCCGATTTGGCATTTGAGCTGATGACATAACCACTAATATCGGTTGCATTGGAAATAGATTGTCTAATATTTAAAGCTCCAAACTGATGAATGTTTGACTTAAAATTCTGATTATTTATAAATTGCCTGATATTACTTCGAAACGGGCTTACTCCACTATTACTACCGCTCATCAGTTTGCCAAATCCCCCTTCAAATTCGATATAATCTCTAAAACTGAAGCTACTAGTTCCTTGATTATTAAAATCACCAATAAAATTGACATTGGTTTCTGGACTGTAATAAAATAGTGTAGGGTGAATTAGGTAGCGGTTTTTAATCCCTGCACCAGCCTGAACATCTCCAAAAACAAATTTCTTCTTATCTTCTTTTAGCTTGATATTCATCGCCAACTCTTCGCTATCATTCAGTCCCTTTAGCATAGCGACCTCGTTATAATCGTCTATTACCTCCACCTCTTCTACCGCATCGGCAGGAATATTATTGACCGCTAGTTTACTATCTCCAGTAAAGAATGTTTTATTTTCTACCAATACTTTAGTTACTTTTCTCCCTTGCGATGTTACATTTCCCAATCTATCTACTTCCATACCTGGGAGTTTTTTGAGTAGTTCACGCAACTTACGTTCATCTCCCGTTGCAAAAGCATCTACCCTATAGGTAATGGTATCTTTTTTAACCTCAACTGGTGGTTTATAATCTAGCACTACGGTACCTAGTTGTTCGATACTTTCTTGGAGAACAAAGTTTTTTATTATGTTTTTATCGGTGGTTTCTATTCGCGTTTCATAAGTGGTATAGCCCAAAAAACTAACCGTTAGCGTATACGTTTGATTTTTAGAAAGTCCCAACTTATAACTACCGTTGTTTTCTGTTATAGCAAATCGAACCGATTCATGATCGGCTTCTGGCATTGCCAACACATTGGCATGAGCTAATGGATTTTGTAAGCTATCCGTAACTTTACCAGAAACCATTACTTGCTGCCCGTAAGAAGAAAGTCCTACTAAGAATAATAGGACTTTTAATAGTGCTTGAAGAAATACTTTTATTTTACCCACCAATAAATTCTTTCAAATTTTCTCTAGATATTCTAGGTTGCATTTCATAGTAATCTTCTCTGCTAATTGTTTTTCCACGAGTAGGTTTTTTCACCTCCAAATCAAAATCAGGTTCTAGGTTCATACTGTTTACATAATACGTAAATTTCATATCCGTCAGTTCCATAATTAAGCCAGGAAGACCTCCGTAATTTTTTGGGCCTAGTGGTAAAGCTATACTTGGAGCGAACCATGCCTCAACGGTTTTATTAAAAACACCTCTGGTTGCGGTATATCCCGAAACATTTGTAGTAGCTTTAATACAGGTATAATTGCCTATCATTTTTTGTTCATTCGTGATATTCCATATAATATCGGTAGTTTTTGATTCTACCAAGTAAGTTCTTTCCGCAATGATTTTCTCTATTACCGTCTTTGCATCTTCATTCCTATAATAGGAATTAAAAGACTTTATAATTGCATCATAGCCTTGTTTATCAGATAGCCCAACATTCGTTTCTGTATCTACATAGAATACCGACTCCTGTTTATCAAAATCTAAATTAAAAGGAATGCTATCTCTAATTTCACTCATATAATTCAAAAATTCTACAAATTCTTTTCTTTTAGATTCCTCTTCATCAGAAACCGGTTGTTCTGAAGCAATTCTGTAGACAATCCTACCTTTTGTTTGAGAAAAAGATAGGATTGGTAAAATTAAAAACAAGAGAAAATATAAAGTTTTTAGATTCATTGTTTAAAATTATTTTTATAAGCAACCTTTATAATCTCCAGCTATCACTTCATAACCCAAACAATCTGCAAGACGCAAATTCCCAACGCATCCAGCTTGTTCTGGAGTAAAACCAAAATCAAGCATTTCTTCCATAGCATCAAAAGCACTTTCGACACAAGGATCTAGTGCAACAACATCTACAGAAGCACCTTTACTTGTTGTACTTCCTAAGAACAAAAATGTAGCCATTAAAATAAGTGAATTTTTCATGTTTCAATTAATTTTTAAGATTAAACATGATCCAATATATATATATATGCAAATTAACAAGAAGAAGCTACTTTAACTAAACATTAACTCTACATTTACTTAAAAAATACTCTAGAATTAACCACCAATAAATTCTTTCAAATTTTCTCTAGTTATTTTAGGTCGCATTTCATAGTAATCTTCTCTGCTGATTGTTTTTCCTCGAGTAGGTTTTTTTACTTCTAACTCAAAATCAGGATCCAAGTTTATACTTTCTACATAATACGTTAGCTTTCCTCCATCATAAACCAGTTCTAGGATTAAACCTGGAAGCCCTCCGAAATTTCTGGGACCTAATGATAAAGCTATACTTGGAGTGAACCAAGCCTCGATAGTTCTTTCATACACACCTTTGGTAATATGATACGCCAAAACCGTTGTAGTAGCTTTAATACAAGGGTAATTGTCTATAGTTTTTTGTTCGTTGGTAATATTCCATACGATGTCGCTAGTTTTAGACTCTACCAAATAAGTTCTTTCCGAGATGATTTGTTCAATTGCTGTCTTTGTACTTTCATTTCTGTAATATGAATTAAAAGATTTAATAGCTGCCTCATAGCCTGGTTCATTAGAAATACCCACATTCGTACGTGTATCTGCATAAAACACCGACTCTTGTTTATCGAAATCTAGATTCAAAGGAATTCTAGCTCTAAGCTCTTTCCGTCTATTTAAAAAATCTAAACCATTCTTTATTCGAGAAGAATCATCAATTTCGTTAAGCTTTAAAGCTTCTTTATAAACAATTCTACCTTTTGTTTGCGAAAAGGATAAATTTGGGAGGATTAAAAACAAAAATAAATATAAAAATTTTCTTAGCATTTAAATATTATTTTATTAGAGACAACTATCATAATCAGAACCTGTTACTTCGTGTCCCATGCACTCTGCCATAAGCCAATTAGCAAAACAAGTTAACTCTTCATCACTCAAATAATCAGGATTTTCATAATCTATAATTTCATGAACAATATCTAAGCAACTATTATTTGCCATATCTTCAACTGCCATTATAGTAGAACCAATACTTGATCCACTTCCTAGAAACAATAATGCGGTCATAAAAATAAATGTTTTTCTCATGTTTTATTGATTTTTAAGATTAAACATGATGCAATATATATATGCAAGTTAACAAAAAAAAAACCTCTTTAACTAAATATTAACAATACGTATACTTAAAATACATTCTAGAATTAACCATCAATAAATTCTTTAAAATTTTCTTCAATTATTCTGGATTGCTCTCAACTCTAATTTAATTAAGCGGCTATTTTATAAACAATTAGCCTATCTAAATATTATCCAAATAGACAAGAAAACTCCTGTATTAGCAGATAGCGAAACCATGAAAGAAGAATCATGTGATAGTAATCTTCTCCCATCGATACCGCGAGATTGCTTCTCGTAGCCTCACGATACTAGAATAATATCCACTGGTGAGGACTCTCACGGCAGCAGAAAAAGAATACTAGCACTATTAGCTACGAAAGAAGACCTCTACAGTAGTAGAAAAAGTTTAAAAACCGTAAAAAACGGCTCTAGATATCCTCCATCGCTACCGCGAGATCAATGTCATTAAGTTAGTGATACAAACATCTGATTATCAGTGACATACGCTTGTTTTTCAGCTGAATAAATCGTATATTCAGCTGATAATCAAGAACTTACTAATGAAAAAGAAAACAGCTATCTTTATCTTTGAAAAGATAAAAACTGAGATTTATAGTAATAGCCTAAAAATTGAATTTAGAGTTTCAAAAGAACATTTTACCAGAAACCGAAAACAACGTTTTCCAATACTCCTTTTATTTATGTTGAACTTTCTGAAAAAAAGCCTGGCCCTAGAAATAGAGAATTTCATTGGTTTATTTAGTCCTAACCCTGACTCAAAGTTTACCAAGAGTGCTTTTGTACAGGCCAGAAAGAAGATCAAGCCTGAAGTGTTTGATAGGCTTTCTCAAGTATTATTAAACGAATTTTATACTGATAATGAACCAGCAATAAAATTATGGAAGGGATTTAGATTACTTGCGATAGATGGAACTCGCATGACCTTACCGATTACTAATGAACTTAAAAGAATTTACGGCGAGACCAAGAACCAACACGATACTGTTTTAGTACAAGCAAGATGCTCTGTTATTTATGATGTACTGAATAAATATGTTTTGGATGGTATAATAGGGCCTACAAAGAGAGGAGAAAGAGATTTAGCTCTTACTCATCTTGAGCATTGTAAAAGTAAAGACCTGATAATTTATGACAGAGGATACCCTTCCTACGATTTCATACACCAACATCTCAAAAGAAACCTTGATTATTTAATGCGAGTAAAATTAAGTTTCAGCAAAGTTGTCAAGGACTTTGAGAAAAGCGGGAAAAAGTCGCTTGTTGTAGAAATGTATCCAGGTAAAAACACCAAGATTTCAGATAAAGAATATACCAGGAACAGCGCTATCAAAGTACGATTGATTAGAATTGAACTAGGTAAAGGAAATGTTGAGATTTTAATGACCTCATTATTGAATAGCAAACTATACCCGACTGGACAGTTTAAGGAGTTATATTTCAAACGATGGGGTGTAGAGACTTTTTATGATGAGTTTAAAAACAAATTGAAAGTTGAGCATTTCTCTGGCTATTCAAACCAAAGCATTCTACAGGATTTTAAGGCAACATTATTTGTGAGTAATGTACAAACATTGATTGTCAGTGAACTTGAAGATGAACTTAAAGAAAATAATCAGGGCAAGAAATATGATTATAAGATAAACACAAATATATCTTATGGTCTTTTGAAAAATAGGATTGTAGCACTGTTCTTTGATGAGAAATCAACTGAAACTAACATTGTTGAAGAGCTCAAAGTTTTATTTAAATCACATTTGGTCCCCATAAGACCTGATAGAAAGCTTGAACGAAAACCAGGGAAATACCGCGCAAGGATTAAACCTAAAATACCTAAAAATCAGAAAGATGCAATATGAAAAACCTTAAATTAATGACATTGACCGCGAGATTGAACCTCAATTCCGCATCTAAATGCTATTTAGCCGCCTAAAGCTTTAACAGTCAATGCTTTATAGACTTGTATTAATCACTTAAATTGGTGGTTAATAATTAGCAAATATGAAGGTATTAAAATCAAATAGCATCTCTGCTTTTGGAGGTCTAAATTTCGTGATTGAAGAGTTTGATAAAAAAAGATTAGGGAAAATTCTTAATGAGAACCTTCCTAAACTCAGCGCTCAGAGTCAATATGATTGGAAAGACTTATTATATAGCTTTTGGTCTGTTTTCTTTTGCGGTGGTGATTGTGCTGAAGATTTATCAGGTAACTTTAAGCCTAACTTATCTCAATCTCCAAAGCTTAAAGTTCCCAGTCCAGACAGAGTTTTAAACCGTTTAAAGGAGTTAGCTGAACCAACAAAGCAATTTTCTACTAAAAGAGGTAGTCGCCAACATGAATTTGCAATCAATGATAAACTGACCGAATTAAATCTTATTATACTCAACCATTTATCTGATTTATCAAGAACTAAAGTAGATTTAGATTATGATAATACGATTTGCTATACTGAGAAAAAGGATGCACAATACACTTATAAAAAATCCCTTGGATATATACCTGGGGTGGCCTTAGTAGGCTCAAATGTTGTGTATATAGAAAATCGAAATGGTAGAAGTAACGCAAGTGTTTTACAACATGAAACGCTTGAAAGAATGTTCGAACAACTTGAGAACCAAAGCATTAAAACAAATAGGTTTAGGGCCGATAGTGCTTCTTATGAATTTTTAACTATAAAAACTATTGAAAAATATACTGATAAATTTTATGTTAGAGCAAGAATGTCATCATCAATGGACAAAGCTATTTCCTCTGTAAAAGATTGGGAAATAGTAGGAGAAAAGGAAGATGAAATCTATAGAGGAGAAGCCAGTTTCACTCCTTTTAAAAGAGCTGCTAGAGATCATAAAATGAAAGATAAACTTTGTGCTTATCGGTACATTATTACTAAAGAAAAAAGAAAGGATGGACAAATAAATTCTTTTACCAATGAAGCTTGTCTATATTCAATAATTGTAACCAATGATTGGTTAAGTACACCTGATGAGATTGTTTTTTATTACAACAAAAGAGGAGCTATAGAAAAAGAATTTGAAGTTTTAAAGTATGATTTTGGATGGCAAAAATTACCATTTTCAACTCTAGGTCAAAATCAAGTCTATCTACAGATTATGGCGATATGTAGAAACTTATACCATTATATCATAACCTTATTTTCCAAAAAAGTAAAAGGGTTAAAGTCAAATTATAGGATTAAGAAATTCATTTTTAGATTTATTGCTATTCCAGCAAAGTGGGTTTATCGTTCAAGACAATGGTATCTCAGAATCTATGGGACAATTGATTGGAAAACATGATGGCTTCCTGATGCAATACCCTTAAGTTCTTTACAGTATTTGAATAGAGATTTAAAAAGTGTAACTCCTTTAAAGGGATAAGTATGCTTTATTCTCAGCAAATAACTCACCAGAAAATCATCATTTATATTTTTCAGCGATATTAGACTTGGAAATTTCAATTTATCTTAGACTTGCGGAATTGAGAGAGGACTCTCGCGGCAGCAGAAAAAGTAAAAATGCGTAAAAAAACAGTTCTAGATATCCCCATCGCTACCGTGAGATTGCATCTCGTGG
>DATGSX010000085.1:0-4034 GCA_035302145.1 Flavobacteriaceae bacterium
TAGCTGAGTTCTGGCGTCCTCTAGGAGTGGATAAAAGTTTTACGTACAACTTATTTTTCGTTGGCTTAATTTGTTTTGGACTATTAGCCTCCTTCTGGGTATTCCTACATTATTATACCAGAATTCTTAATTGGGCATTGCACAACAAAATTTTATTCCTTTCTATTCCGACAGCAATTGTTGTCTTTGGATTTATGATTATGAAGAATACAGGAAAGGAGTTTATGCCTTCTTTAGATGAAGGTACTTTTCTGTTGATGCCTACTTCCATGCCGCATTCGGGTGTGGAAAAAAATAAACGAATCCTACAACAACTGGATATGGCCGTAGCTAGCCTTCCTGAAATCAGCATGGTGGTTGGTAAAGCTGGACGTGTGGAATCTGCCCTCGACCCTGCTCCCCTATCGATGTATGAGAATGTAATTCAATACAAGTCTGAATACGCCCTAAATGAAAATGGCAAGCGTCAAAAATTTAAAATAAATGAAGATGGACTCTTCGTACTTAAAGATGGTAGACTAGTTCAAAATCCAAATAGAAAAGAAAAGGAAAACGCTAAGAGTACCGCTACGGCAGACTATTATTACGTAAAAGACAAGGATCTAATTCCCGATAATAATGGTGCGTTTTACAGAAACTGGCGTCCAGAAATTAAATCTACAGATGATATTTGGAATGAGATAGTTAGAGTCACCAAACTTCCAGGGGTAACCTCAGCGCCAAAACTGCAACCAATCGAAACGCGGTTAGTCATGTTACAAACCGGGATGAGCGCTCCTATGGGAGTTAAGGTAAGAGGACAAGACCTCAGACAGATAGAAGCATTTGGAATAGAACTCGAAGAAATTTTAAAACATGCCGAGGGTGTAAAAGTAAGCGCTGTTTTTGCCGATCGAATCGTTGGTAAACCATATATGTTGATAGATATTAAAAGAGATCGATTAGCTCGTTATGGCATCAGCATAGGAGATGTTCAAGAAATCCTAGAAATAGCTGTTGGAGGAATGCAATTAACACAAACCGTAGAAGGAAGAGAACGCTATGGCGTTAGAGTGCGCTATCCGCGAGAATTGCGGGACAGTCCAGAGGATTTGGAAAATATTTATGTTCCTGTAGAAAATGGCAATCCAGTACCATTGGGGGAGCTTGTGGAAATCCGTTATGAGCAAGGACCTCAAGCTATTAATAGTGAAGACACCTTTTTGGTGGGACATGTTATTTTCGATAAAGAAGATGATTATGCAGAAGTAGAAGTAGTAGAAAATGCGCAACGTTTGATTCAGGAAAAGATAGAAAGTGGCGAGTTAATCGTTCCTAGTGGAATAAACTATCAGTTTACAGGTACGTATGAAAATCAAATACGAGCCGGGAAAACGCTATCCATCATTGTGCCTTTGGCGCTGGGTATTATCTTTATGATTCTCTATTTCCAATTCCGCTCGGTTGCTACTTCATTGATGGTGTTTTCAGGAATTGCCGTTGCATTTGCTGGTGGTTTCCTTATGATATGGTTGTATGGACAAGACTGGTTCTTAGACTTCAATTTCTTAGGTGCAAACCTTCGAGAGCTTTTCCAAATCAACCCAATTAACTTGAGTGTAGCCGTCTGGGTAGGATTTATCGCCCTATTCGGAATTGCAACCGACGATGGGGTGGTAATGGCCACTTACCTAACGCAAACTTTTGATAAAAATGAACCAGAGGATGTAGAAGAGATCCGCACTTCAGTAGTAGAAGCAGGAAAGAAAAGAATACGCCCCGCTTTGATGACTACAGCAACAACTATTCTGGCCCTGCTGCCAATTCTAACCTCTACAGGACGAGGTAGCGACATCATGATTCCAATGGCTATACCAAGCTTTGGAGGCATGTTAATCGCTTTGATCACCCTCTTTGTAGTACCGGTATTATTCAGCTGGAGGAGAGAAGCAAAATTTAAAAGACAAACACGAACCCTTAAAGAAAACTTGAAATAATGGAACTTAATTTTAATACAAGTATTCGATTGCATAATCCATCACTCTATTTGGTAGGTGCACTCCTTATTTCCTTTTTATTCTCTAGCTGGTCTGCACAAGGACAGCAGCTAGAGGCTTATATTCAAGAGGCTATAAAGAACAATCCAACCATCCAAGCAGTAGAAACGAAACATGCTATTTCTACAGAAAAGATATCGGAAAGTAAAGCCCTGCCCAACACCGAGTTTTCGGCGGGATATATGCTTGGAGAAGAAATGCCCATGTTGTGGCAAGGAGAGTTTGCTGTGATGCAAACGCTACCCTGGTTTGGTACAATTTCTGCTCGCAGTAATTATGCTACAGCTTTAGCTGATGCTGATTTAGTGGAAATTGATATAGCTAAGAGAGAGCTAGCGAAAAGCTTGTCACAATCCTATTACCGCTTAATTGAATTAGCTGAAAAGCAAGAGATTTTAACGGCTAATATCGAGCTCTTAAAGGTGTACGAACAAATGGCACTTACCTCTATCGAAGTGGGCAATGCTTCGGCTGTTTCTCTATTGCGACTTCAGATGCGTCAGAACGATTTAATCGAAAGGAAATTAGTGCTCGAACAAGCCTACGAAGCCGAGCAAACTACGTTCAATAAAATAATGAACCGTGAAGAGGATACTGAAGTTGTAATTCTAGAAAACTTAGAAGTACCTGAAGCCGATTTAGAATTAGACAATACTAGATTAAACTTCCATCCAGAAATGGCAAGATATGAAGAGCTAAACAATATTGTTGCTCATGCCGATGCGCTAAACAAAAAAGAAAGTGCGCCCCAAATCGGCATCGGGATGGAGTACATGTACTTCACCGAGGGATCGGATATGCTCATGCCTATGGTATCAGTCTCTATCCCCATTTTCAATAAGAAATATAAATCCGTCGCTAAGCAGAATAAACTTAGACATCAGGAAATAGATATCCAAAAGCAGGCTACGCAGAACACATTAATTACCCAATTGCAAAATGCAATAAAGAGTAGAGATGCAGCGCGTATTCGTTTAAAGACCCAAGATGAAAATCTTGAACAAGCCAAGAATGCTACCGAGATCTTATTCAAAAACTTTGAAACGGGCACTATAGACTTTAGAGAGGTTCTGGATGTGCAAGAATTACAGTTACAATTTCAAATAAACCGAATAGAAACCATTAGCGAGTATTTTAAACAAACTAGTATCATCGACTATTTTACGGCTAAGGAGATATAAACAGCTTTATTAGTCAATTATTAAATTTAAAACCAAAAACCAAAATGAAAAAAGTAAAAACAACAACCGCAATTATGCTAATGGCTTTTGTAGGCCTAACAGCTATGTCTTGCAAAGACAGTAAGAAAGACGAGGTAACATCCTCCGAAATGCATCAGGGAGATATGGGTACCTCTAACAAAATGATGGACACCAATTCTCAGAAACCTAGCTCAAAGCAAATATTGGCTGACTATATGGCGCTTAAAGACGCTTTAGTCGAAACCGATGAAAGCGCTTCTGCAAAAGCGGGAAAGAAACTTGAGCATACTTTAGAAGCTTTTAATGTAAGCAGCTACACTTCGGATGAGCAAGAAGAATTAAAAGAAATCATCGAAGTTGCAGCAGAACATGCGGAGCATATCAGCAGAAGTGATATTGCCCACCAGCGTGAGCATTTCCAAATGTTGACTAAAGATATTACCGATATGATAGAAATTATTGGAACAGACAACACACTATACCAACAGTATTGCCCAATGTATGCAGATGATAAGGGTGGCGCTTGGTTAAGTATGGAAAAGGAAATCAGAAATCCTTATTTCGGTGACTTAATGATGAACTGTGGCGAAGTGCAAAAGGAAATAAATTAAAGAGTAATCTAGGACTTATTGACGTAGGACCTAAATCTAAAGTTATTTTTAGTAAAAGTCTTACGTCATAAGTATTAACAATTAACTTCTTATCCGATGAAGAAAATTCTAAAAATCGTAGCAATGATAGTATTGGTAGCTTTTGTGGGGATACAGTTTATACCTACAGAAAGGAATCAAAGCGA
>DATGSX010000086.1:0-5482 GCA_035302145.1 Flavobacteriaceae bacterium
GTCTGGCTATTAAAACGGTTTTTATACAAACCGGTGTTAAATGCTATTGACGAACGAGAGAAAAAGATTGCTTCGCAGTTAGAAGACGCTGCGATGAAAAAAGCTGAAGCTATAAAAGAGCAAGAATTATTTCGTCAAAAAAATGAGGAGTTCGATAGAGATCGCACATCAAAAATGGATGAGGTTTATGCTCGAGCTAATTCCGAGAAACAGCGATTATTTCATGAGGTTAGAGAGGAATCATCGGCGCTTCGTTCAAAACTAGAGGAGTCATTAATACAGCAAAAACAAGATTTAGAAAGCTCATTTAAACGCAAAGCTAAAGAAGAGGTTTTTGCTATTGCTAGTAAAACTCTTTCCGATTTAGCCAATGCAGATCTTGAAGAACAAGTTATAAAGGTGTTTATAAATAAAATAAAGAACCTAAATAAGGAAGAAGAGGTAAAGCTTGTAGAAGCACTAAATGATAATAACGCGCCTATACTAATTAAAAGCGTTTTTGAACTTTCAGAAAAATCAAGACAAGAACTTGAGCAAGCTATTCAGAATGTTGCCAAAAATGAAAGCGAGTTTCAATATCTATTATTGCCAGAGCTAGTTAGTGGTATTGTGTTAGAGACAGCAAGCTTTCAATTGGAATGGAATATAGAGTCGTACCTCGATACATTACAAAAAGATAGTTTCACAAAGAAGAACAAACATGCAATCGACTGACTTAGATAAAATATTGGATGATGCATTTTCGGAAATAAGCGATAGCAGACAAAGTTATGAACCCGCTATTCAGTTTCGTGAAATGGGGGTTGTAAAGAATATTTCTGCTGGTATTGCTACAGTAACTGGTTTGCCTGGAACGGGTTTCGAAGAGCTTTTAGAGTTTCCAAACAATTTGTATGGAATGGCGTTTAATTTAGATGAAGAGGAAATAGGCGTTGTTCTTTTAGGCAGAAGCGATCACCTTCAGGCTGGCGACACCGTATTAAGAACACATCGCGTTGCCGACATTCCAGTTGGCGAGGAGCTCATAGGTAGGGTTGTCGATCCACTTGGTAATCCGATGGACGATAAAGGACCCATAACTTTTACAGAACGATATCCTATTGAACGACCTGCGCCACCAATTATGAGCCGTGAGGCAGTAAATGAACCATTGCAAACCGGAATTAAAGTAGTAGATGCTATTATTCCTATTGGCCGTGGGCAGCGGGAACTTATTTTAGGCGATCGGCAAACAGGGAAAACCGCCATTGCTATCGATACAATTCTAAACCAACACGATAAAGATGTATTGTGCATTTACTGTGCTATCGGTCAACGTACAGCAGCAGTTGCCAAAGTGATTTCAGATTTGACAAAAAGGGGCGCCATGGAATACACTATTGTAGTGGTCTCTGAAGGAAATAATTCGCCTGGGCTTCAGTATTTAACCCCATACGCAGCTACAAGTATTGCAGAATATTTTATGGAGCAAGGACGCGATGTGCTAATTGTTTACGATGACCTTACCAAACATGCACGTTCTTATCGTGAACTATCTCTTTTATTGCGTAGACCACCTGGACGAGAAGCTTTCCCTGGTGATATTTTTTACATTCATTCCAGATTATTAGAAAGATCCACCCATTTAAACGAAGAACATGGTGGGGGCTCTTTAACGGCACTGCCTATTGTAGAAACCCAAGCACAGGACATCTCGGCTTATATTCCCACCAATATAATATCTATTACCGATGGACAGATTTATCTATCGCCAAAACTATTCGAATTAGGATTACTTCCAGCGGTCGATATAGGAAAGTCAGTATCAAGAGTAGGGGGAAAGGCACAGTTAGGAGCGTATAGGAAAATAGCAGGAAACTTGAAGCTTGCCTATGCGCAGTCGGAGGAGCTGGAAACATTTGCACGTTTTGGCACTCGTTTGGACGAGGATACTCAGAAAATAATTGAGCGTGGAAAACGAATCCGAGCAATCTTTAAGCAGCCAGAAATGCAACCTGTTTCCGTACCAGAGCAGTTATTGGTCTTACATGCCTTAATTCATGGAGTATTCGATGCTATTCCACTTGATAAGGTAAATAAAGCAGAAACTTTAATCCGTGAAAAACATTCGCAATTATCTGAAGATGTGTTGCAGCGTATTTTCTCATCTAAGCCATTGAGCGAGGACGATGAGAACCTTCTGGTGTCTTTAGCGAAAGAAGCAGTGCAATCTATTGTAAATACTTCTGAAACCGATAGCGATGAGTGATACCTTAATCAATTTACAAAGAAGAAAGAAAAGCGCAGGCGATTTGGGCTCGGTGGTACGTACCATGAAGGCTATGGCCACTTCCAATATTACCCAGTACGAAATGGCAGTTCACTCATTACAAGATTATTATCGCACCATATCCCTCGGCATAAATGCCTGTTTTAAAGAGGAAAAGATTTCGCTTGTAGCAGATAGTCAAAATAAGAAGGAAGCAAAATCCGTAGCAGTTATCTTTGGATCCGATCAAGGATTGGTTGGGAGATTTAATGATTTAATAAGCTTGTATGCCCAACGAATAATAGAGGAAATTCCTGGAGAAACAGAAATTTGGGCCGTAGGCGAAAGAACATATTTCTTGCTTTTAGATGAAGGACTAACTCCTACAAAGTATTTTAGTGTACCTAATTCAGTTGCTGCAATTACTCCGTTGGTAAATCAGATATTAATCGAAAGTGAAAAATATCGTCAAGCAGCGTTGGATTATAGCTTTCATATCTTCCACAACAAACCAACCAAAAGTTCTAACTATCGGCAAGAAAACCAGCGGCTGTTTCCACCCGACAAAAAGTGGGAAGACGAAATAATAAAAATGACTTGGCCATCGCAGAATGTACCTGAAGTAATCGGTGGAGTGGAAAACACATTGGGGACATTGATTCGCGAATATCTCTTTGTTTCGTTATATAAAGCAAGTGCAGAATCATTAGCTGCTGAAAACGCAAGTAGATTAGAATCAATGGAACGTGCTGAAAAAAATATTGAAGAAATGCTCGATGAATTGAATATGGGGTACAATCGACTAAGACAAAGTACTATCGATGAAGAACTTTTTGATGTGATTGCAGGATTTGAAGCATTAAGAAAACGTGAATAATAAATTAAAATCTATTGATTCCAATTTCTACATAGGTGGATTAATATTGATTATTCACCCAAATAAAAGTCTTGTTTAATGCAGTTTACTTTTACCATATTTAAAGAAAAAGTAATGCTTTAAAAATAATAGACAGGGTTATTACTATCACACAGCTGTTTTCTTTATATTAAAAATAATTCGGTCGAATTAAAATTTTTAAAAGTGAATAAGTAAGGCAGAGTAAACAGTATATTTGTATTTAATTGAAGTAAAGATTTGCTTCATTAAAGCTATAGGATAGTTATCTTATACTAACACAATTTGATGATATGAGCGAGTTTATAGGAACATATAGTTTTGAAATTAAATATGTTGCAATTGTCATTGCAATTGTAGTAGCACTTTACTTAGTAACCAGAGTGGCAAGCAGATGGTTGCTTAAAGTAATGAAAGAGGAGTTTCCTATTGCTTCTTTAAAACCAATACATTTAATCCATAAGATATTAACGGTGCTATGGTTTGCATTAGGAATTATTGCATTGACTTTTATCTTTGTTGATGTAGATAAAGAAACTGCTTTTACAAGATACTTTAAGCTATTTAGCTATATAGGAGTAGTGTCTGTGCTTACGATTGTAGCTATAATGCTAATTAATTTATGGTTCCGCTACAAGGTCGAGGAAAAAGTTAAGCATGAGCAAGATTCAACCAATTATAGGTTTTTACGATACATAGTTATTTCTATGGTTGGATTGGTGGGTATTTTATTAATTTTATTTGCTTTTCCATCGCTTAAAGGTATAGCCCAAACGGCCCTAGGAGGTGCAGGTATTGCAGCCTTAATCGTTGGTTTTGCTGCACAAGAAGCTTTAGCAAATGTAACCGCTGGTTTGTTTATTGTAGCGTTTAAACCATTTAGAATTGGAGATAGAATATTACTATCAGATAGCATGGTAGGAACGGTAACCAATATTACGCTACGCCATACTATAATCAGAAATTATGAGAATAAAATGATAGTGATTCCTAATTCGATTATCAATAAAGAAAAATTAATAAACTTCGATTTAGAGGATTTAAAAATATGCGAGCGTATAGGGATGGATATCTCCTACGATAGTGATATAGATTTGGCAAAAAAGATTATGCAGGAAGAGTGCGAAAATCACCCTTTGATTATTGATAACCGTTCGCTATTAGATAAAGATGAAGGAAAACCAATAGTTAGAACGGCTGTGATTTCACTAAATGACTCCTCTATTACTATAAGGGCGTGAGCATGGGTAAGCAATCATTCCAATGCCTTTTTATTGCGATACGATATCTTAGAAAGTGTTAAAAAGCGTTTTGATGAAGAAGGTATTGAAATTCCTTTCCCATATAGAACGTTAGTTATGAAAGACCCAGAAGAGAAAAAATAAAAGTCAGTGTCCAAGCACAGTGGCGAATGTGCGAAGGACTGATTTGTTGAAAGGGCAAGTTTTTAGTCGTCTTAAGTGAATTTTTTAAATCTGCGAAGAAACTATCGAGGTACGGGGTTTGGTGGTAAAATACGAGTAGTAAGTTTTTACTTTTCTATTCCTAAAGTATGACCTTGAGCCTTTAAACTTTTTACTGCAGCAATATATCCCAATTCAAAAATTGCATCCATATTACTCATCCCAAAAACACTATACTCCCCAAGATTCTTTGGTGAAATAACCAAATCACAGTGTTTAAACTTTCTTATTGATTCAGCATTCGATTTTATTTTAACCGCTCTATCTATCACAGAATAAGAGTATTTTAATTCCTCTATACCTATTTTTTTAAGCTCATTAATAAAAACACCAATAATCTTATCGCAAGAACCTTTAAGCGGTTCCACTGGAAAGTTATTAAGTACGCCGCCATCAATATAATACGAACCGTCAACTTCGGTTGGCGTAAAAACTGCTGGGAAAGAAGCCGAAGCTATGATGGGCATGATGAGTTCCCCTTCGCTAAATATTTTTAAACTACCTGTTAATACGTTGGTTGCTGTAATGTATAAGGGTTTCTCTAAGGTATTAAAATCATCTTCTGGGAAAAATACCTTTAGGTCGTCATAAAACTTTTCTGTGTCTAAAAAACCAGGCTTATTAAAAGCAAACCTAGTAGCACTAAAAATAGAAGTGTCTTTAAGAAAATGTAAGATTTCCGACCAATGAATACCTTTGGCATATAATGCTCCTACAATTGCACCAATACTAGTTCCCGAAATATGAGTAGGTTCGATACCATATTCTTCCAAAGCCTTAAATACTCCAACATGTGCGGCACCACGAGCGCCACCTCCAGACAATACTAAACCGATGTTCATAGTTGTTCTAGTTTTTGTACATCCAAAGTTACCA
>DATGSX010000087.1:0-9327 GCA_035302145.1 Flavobacteriaceae bacterium
ATTTTTCCAGCTTCTACACACTGCCACAATGCTTTTTCTTGAGTGCTTGAAGGTAATCCAGCACCAAGCCCGAGTAATATTACCCCTTTAATTTCCTTGTCCAAGGCTATTAATTCTAAAAACTTAGGGTTTGCATCCTGATAAGATAACAACATCTCAACTTTAGGTAATCGTTCTATATTAATATCGGAAAACGCAGAGCTTAAAGTGTGCTTATATAATGTTGTCTGATGAAATACCACCTCTCCGTCCACTAGTATTTGTCCGATAGGACCAGTATTTGGCGATTTAAAACTCTCTAGTGCATATGTATCTGTTTTAACGACCTCTCTAGCAGAGTGAATTTTAGCATTAAACACGACTAGAGCGCCTTTGCCACTTGCTTCTGAACTTACGGCAACTTGCACCGACTGCAATAAGTTACTGCGCGCATCACTTCCGTAGGTGCCACTCGGACGTTGTGCACCGGTTAAGACTATCGGTTTATCTGTTGCAACACTTAGGTGTAAGAAATAGGCTGTTTCTTCTAAGGAGCTAGTGCCTTGGGTGATAATTACGCCATCATAAGCTTCTTCGTTGAGGGCTGATTGTATTCGATTGCGTAAATTCAATAAGATAGATCCAGTTATTGCAGCGCTGCTTATAGAAACTGGATCTTCCCAATCAATGTCAGCAATATTGTTTAATTCAGGTAGGGTTTCTTTCCATAAAGAAGCATCATAAGCGCCTGTTTTATAATCCTTATAATCTGTTTGGTGTGCTACAGAAGCTGAAATAGTACCGCCAAGAGAAATAATCTTTATCCGTTTCATAAGTCTATATACTTTTCTTAGTATACATAAAAGTACGAACTTAATCAGGAGAGTGGGGAGATATAGTATTCTTTTTGTAGATTAAGAGCCCTAATATTTTTGCAGTTTTATGAAATTATCCCTTATAGATTTATCACCCATTCCTTACGGAGGAAGTCGTGCAGAGGCTTATCAGAATACGATAGAAACTGCACAGCATATAGAGCAGTTGGGCTACCATCGAATCTGGTTAGCCGAACATCATAATTCCGTTCAACTCGCTGGTCGAGCACCAGAGGTTTTAATCCCTACCATAGCAAGTAAAACCTCGAAAATTCGAGTAGGTTCTGGTTCGGTGTTATTAAACCATTACTCACCGTATAAGGTAGCTGAGGTTTTTGGAAGTTTAGAAGAACTGTTTCCTGGACGAATTGATTTAGGTATTGGTAGAGCAACAACTGGTCCTATAAGCGATGTGGCATTGCAACGCAATCGTAGTTTTAGACAGTTAACCAACGATTCTATGGAGCAGTTGGTAGAATTGCTTACTTGGTTCGATCAATCTTTTGAGCCCGACCATCCATTCTCTAAAGCAAACGTATATCGAGATGCACCACCTCCAAAAGCGTATTTACTAGGATCAAGTAGTTGGAGTGCAGAAGCGGCTGGGAAAGTGGGATTGCCCTATGTATTTGCAAGTTTTATCAATCCAAAGCAAACCCTTCAGAACAAACAATTATATGAGAAAAATTTCCGGTCTAGTGATTTCGTACAAGGAATAGACAAGCCACATTTTATTCCAAGCTTGAGTATTTACTGTATGGACAATGAGCCAGATGCTTTACTGTTCTCGGCACCTGTTAGAATGATGATGAAACGTATGCGTCAAGGAGATGTAGAAAGTCCATTGCTTTCAGAAGCTGAAGCATCTGCTATGCTCCAAGATGATACTCGTCCAGCACATAGATTGGAATCTCCCGATGTATTGCCTTATCATTTAACTGGAAGTCCGGAAGTACTTAAAGAGGAAATCCAATTGATAAAGGAGTTCTACAATGTGGATGAAATTGTTATCCAAATGATTTCAGCAAACCATAAACGACGAATGCATAGTTTGGAGTTATTGGCGGAAGCATTGTTGTAGTAGTGCTTTCTTGTGTGTGGATTGGGGGACACGTGTGACTTTGTTGGACAATGAATTTTGTTATCACATTGTTACTTTAAAACAGTACTGTCCGTACATTAACTTCACCAGAGTCAAGCGCATTTCATGTGTCCCCGAAAAACCTACTTTATAATTAAGCAACAAAATTCACGTTCACTTCCCCCTTCGGCTCTTCTTCATTTTAAACATACGTTCTCTAAAACCGCATTTATCGAATGCCTATTACATATTTTCTGTTTCCTTGAAATAGATATCAATGATTTCCTCAAGGTGTTTTTGCCTAAGTTCTCTGTTTTTTACTTTTTCAACTAAGGAGGGAACTTCGTTTAAATGAAAAGCTATTCTATTTCTAAAGTTGGTTATTTTAATAGAGGTGCCTAGAAGATATGCATGCTCTACATTATTTTTTCTAATATAATAGGTGGTCATAGGAACATCTCGCCCTTGATGATAATAATATACTAGATCAATTTTATCTTCCTTATGGTTTACTTCAATTGTGCCATGCATAATGTATAGTGTAGCATGATTGTTCTTACGACTGACCAATAACAAGTCTTTTTTTCCGTAGGATCTATTTTGCTTCATGGTGTTGTAAACGTCTACTCTTTCGAATAAATATTGGTAGCCTGTACTAGATGTTAAATATATAGCATCTACATCCTCAGCTTTTAATATCTGACGGTCAGCATCTTCATCGATTTTATAGGCAACTCTTCGTTGCGATGATTTGTAGGGAACCTGAATTAAACCTTCAATTATTTCTCCATCTGTTAGTTTTACTTCTCCTTTCCAAAATGGATTAGTATTGCTAAATCTATACATTTGGGCATGAGATTTGGAAATCCCAAAAATGATAAGTAAAAAGAAGATGAAATACTTAAATGGCTTCATAATTAATTTTTAACATGCAATATATTAAAAATTAGTTAATAACTAGAGAGGTTTGTATAAATCATAAAAACTGTGGATTGTTCAAGTAGATTTTAGATTACTGTAAACTAAAGAATTAAGATGTTTTGTTGTATAAGGTTATTTTTTCTTAAGAAAACATATTCTACCTAAAAAACTCAAACTTAATATCGTTGGTCATCACATGTATGGCTTTAAAATCTGTAAGTGCTCTTATTTGGTGTTTTATTGCTGAAGGTACTATAAAACTATCGCCTTGTTTTAGTGTGTGATCTGTGCCATCTAAAGATAAGATACATTCGCCCTCCATCATTATGAGAACCGACTCGATACTGGCGGTGTGCTTTGGCAAAAGGTCACCAGCTTTGGCCGACATTTGCTTTGCATTGAACTTCTTTCCTTGCGCTAATTGTTTTACGGTAGGGTTGGTTACTTTTTCCATTTCTGTTATTTTACTGTTTTTAGATTAAAAAAACTATTTACATCAAGATAGTGAAATAGTAGCATGTATTCGAATATAATGAAGAGGGCTTATTAAATCTTCATTTTTATTCGTTCTTCTAAGTTGGTATAGTGGTTTATTGTTAAAATTGCATATTATAGCTTAGTAATGTGCGTTTATATGGTGATAATCGTTAAATTACATTGGCTTCTTTGAGATGTCTATGTTTAGTGATTAAAAGAAATCGCTATCTAAGAATTTAATTCACAGAATAACCTTTCCCCTGTACTGTAAATAATCACGCTTTTGCACTTTCTAAAACTTTAGAGGCTATGTAGAAAGCGTCAAATAAAATCAATAATGAAGAAGAGGATTGCCATAATTGGATCTGGATTTTCAGGCATTTCTGCAGCTGCATATATGGCCAAAGGAGGTTATGAAGTGCATGTATTCGAGAAACACAACCAGCCTGGTGGAAGGGCAAGACAGTTTACTACCCACAACGGCTATACTTTTGATATGGGTCCTAGTTGGTATTGGATGCCTGATATTATGGAAAACTTCTTTCAAGATTTCGAGACAACAGCATCAGATTATTTTGAATTAGTGTCTCTTAATCCGCAGTTTGAAATGATATTCTCAGACGGGAATATTTCTATCCCAGAGTCTTATCAAGAATTAAAAGCTTTGTTTGAAAGCTTAGAACCAGGAGCAGGGAAGCGATTGGATAAATTCATGGAGTCTGCAAGGTTTAAATACCAAGTAGGTATGCAAGACTTCGTTACTAAACCTTGTCACAGTTGGTTAGAGTTTGTTTCTGCTAAAATTGCATCTAAGTGCATTAAAATTGGACTTGCTAACTAATTTCAGAAGCTACGTTGGTAAATACTTTACACATCCTAAGCTACGGACCTTGATGGAGTTCCCAGTGATATTCCTAGGTGCATCGCCAAAGAATATTCCAGCTCTCTATAGTTTAATGAACTACGGAGGTTATGCTTTGGGGACTTGGTATCCGATGGGTGGATTCCATCAACTAGTTTTAGGTATGAAAGCAGTGGCAGAAAAACAGGGAGCGATATTCCATTTTAATCAGAATGTCGAAAAGATAAACACAGCTGAGGGTAAGACAACTTCTTTACTAATAAATGGAGAGTTACATGCGTTCGATATGGTAATAGCTTCTTCCGATTATCATCACACGGAAACCTTACTAGAAGAAAAGGAAAGAAATTATACCGAAAAGTATTGGGAAGAACGAACTTTTGCACCTTCTTGTTTGATTTATTACTTGGGAATAAACGAGAAAATTCCTAATCTGAAACATCATACCTTGTTTTTTGAAAATGATTTAGATACACATATCGATAGTATCTACACTACCAAAGAATGGCCTAAGAACCCATTGTTTTATGCGTGTTGTCCTTCTAAAACCGATCCAACTGTAGCGCCAGCGAATAGTGAGAATCTATTTTTACTAATGCCATTAGCAACTGGAATAAAAGATGATGAAGCTACAAGAACTATCTATTTGAAAGAAATGCTAGCTAGGCTAGAGAAGTTAACCGGTAGTAAAGATTTGGAGTCTAAGATTGCATACAAAAGAAGCTATTGTGTAAGTGACTTTGTACATGACTATAATGCTTATAAAGGAAATGCATACGGATTGGCAAATACATTATCGCAAACCGCTGTTTTAAAACCTAAAATCAGAAATAAAAAAATAGACAATTTATTTTATACCGGACAGCTAACTGTTCCTGGACCTGGGGTGCCGCCATCAATCCTCTCTGGAAAAATAGTTGCCACGGAAGTTATTAACCTAATTAAGCATAGCTATGAAAAGACTATTTGACGAACTATCTTACGAAGTAAGTAAAAGTACCACCAAAAAATATAGCACTAGCTTTTCATTGGGTATTCTTGCATTAAAACCATCTATTCGCC
Source organism: Flavobacteriaceae bacterium (assembly GCA_035302145.1). Lineage (GTDB taxonomy): Bacteria > Bacteroidota > Bacteroidia > Flavobacteriales > Flavobacteriaceae > JAJYTI01. The sequence continues at coordinate 5,258 of DATGSX010000087.1, forward strand.
CTGCAATATATGCCATATATGGCTATGTAAGATTGGCGGATGAAATCGTAGATAGCTTTCACGAATACGATAAAGATGAGTTGTTGGAACGGTTTAAAAAAGAAACGGACCTAGCATTAATAGAGAGGATATCTTTAAACCCTATTTTACAGTCTTTTCAAGACACCGTACAAAAGTATCAAATTGATATAAAACTTATACATCAGTTTTTGCATAGTATGGAAATGGATTTGAAGTCTGTAGACTATAATTCTAATCTATACGAAGAGTATATATACGGTTCGGCCGAGGTGGTAGGATTGATGTGCTTGCAAGTATTTACCGATGGAGACAAACAAAACTATGAGGCGCTAAAGCCCTATGCTAGAAAGCTAGGATCTGCATTTCAGAAACTAAATTTCTTAAGAGATTTAAAAGAGGACTATCAAAATTTAGGTAGAACGTATTTTCCGAATATAGAGATGCACGTTTTTTCCAATGATGTGAAAATAGCAATTGAAAAGGAAATTGATCAAGAGTTCAAAGAAGCTTTGATTGGTATTAAAATGCTCCCTACCTCTTCACGATTTGGCGTATATTTAGCTTACAAATATTACTTATCCTTATTTAAGAAAATAAAAAGAAAGAATGCGCATAGTATTTTAAACCAACGAGTTAGAATTCCAAATACTTTGAAGCTTGTAGTAATGCTTAAAAGTTATGTTCGTTATAAAACTGCATTATTGTGAAAACACTCTTTCTAAGTTTATGCATTGGTAGTCTAGTTTGCTTTGGTTTATATGGTCAAAGCATAGACTTAGAATATATACGTTTGAATTACGAACATGCAACTACGGATAAAGAACTTTGCAGAAAAATGATAGAAGAAATGCAGCGAAACAAAGAACATCCTGTTTACCTAGCCTATTTAGGTGGGTTGCAATCTATTTGGGCTAATCATGTTGGGAATCCAATAACGAAACTTAAAACATTTAATAAGGGAAAAAAGAACCTTGAAAAAGCTGTCCCAATGGATTCCGAAAATATAGAAATTCGCTTTATCCGATGGTCTGTTCAAAAAAACGCCCCTCGTTTTTTAGGATACTATCAACAAATAGAAGAAGACAAGAAGTTTATAAGCGATAAAAAACATAAAATTCAATCGGAATCATTAAAACAATTAGTCCAGAAATCATATGTAGAATGAGATACCAACTTCAAACCACCCAACAGTTACATTGTGATATAGCAACGGCTTGGGAGTTTTTCTCCTCACCATATAATTTGGCACGTATTACACCTAAGGAAATGAACTTTGTGGTAAAGTCGAAGATTTCGGAGAAAGAAATTTATAAAGGAATGGAAATAGAGTATACAGTTTCGCCTATTTTGAAAATTCTAATAAAATGGAAAACCATTATAACAAAAGTCGATTTCCAAAAAACTTTTATTGATTATCAAGTAAAAGGACCTTATAAGTATTGGAATCATAAACACGAATTCATCAAGAATGAAGAGGGGGTGCTAATGAGGGATACTGTAGATTACGAATTGCCATTTGGCTGTTTAGGGAAATTAGCCCATAAAGTATTTGTGAAAAACAAACTACACGGGATTTTCGATTATCGATATAAAGTTTTAGAAGAACGGTTTAATAATAAAAATCAGTAGGATGAATGTATTGATTGTCATAATAGTATTTATACTAATGGAAGGTGCCACATGGATTCTCCATAAATACGTTATGCATGGTTTTTTGTGGGTATTGCATCGCGACCACCACGACCATAGCACCGAAGGGCCGTTGGAAAGGAATGACTTATTCTTTCTGATTTTTGCAAGCCCAGCCATTCTTTTATTGTACTTTGGGGTAGAACAAGGCGTGAACCATCTTTTCTATATAGGATTGGGAATTACACTTTATGGAATGGCCTACTTTCTTGTTCATGATATATTTATCCACCAACGAGCCAAAGTTTTAAAGAAAACCGAAAACCCATATTTGCTCGCTATTCGACGAGCGCATAAGCAACATCATAAGCATCTTGGAAAAGAAAATGGGGAGTGTTTTGGTTTTTTGTGGGTGCCCATTAAATATTTTAAAATGTATTTTAATAAAAATAAATAATGCTACAATCGAGCACTTATTTGCTGATAAATTTCTTTACCATCCTTATTTGTCTTATCGCTTCTTTTGACAAAAGAATCCGATTTGATAAGCATTTTGGAACCTTTCTCTTGTCGAGTACCATCGTTGCTGTTCCATTTATAGCTTGGGATATATGGTTTACTGATATGGGGGTGTGGTGGTTTAACACAGACTATACCACGGGTGTAATTCTAGCAGGACTGCCAATAGAAGAGTGGATGTTCTTTTACTTTATTCCATTTGCTTGCGTATTTACGTATTTCTGTTTTGATAAGTTTTTTGATTTAAGCTGGGCTAATTCCTTAAATAATGTTCTGGTGTTTTTTACTACGATTAGTTGTGCTGTAGTGGTGTTATTATATTACGATAAAATCTACACCTTTATAACTGCTTTGGTAACACTTCTAACCATACTTTATTTGCATTTTATTTCTAAAAGAGAATGGATAGGCCAGGCATCTTTGGTGTTCCTAGTTTTGATGGTTGGATTTTTCTTTGTCAATGGCGTGTTAACCGGAACAGGGTTAGAATCACCTATTGTAAACTATAATCCAGATGAATTTTCAGGTATTCGTATGCTCACTATACCAGTAGAAGATGCGGTATATGGATATAGTCAGTTTATGCTAAACGTATATTTCTTTCAGCTGCTGCGTAAAAAATAAGGATCTCTTTAGATGTAAATAACCAAGAGTATGAAAAAGCAACTTCAAATATTAAACGGTTTGGCATTATTGTTAACTATTACTATCAATTACTTGTCTAACACAGGTATATTCAATGGAAATACAATTGCTAGCGTATCCAAACAATATAACAATCTCTTTACACCGGCTGGTTATGCATTCTCTATATGGGGATTGATTTATCTGGGCATGCTTGGATTTGTAATTTACTTTGGCAGATCTCTTTTCATCTCCGTTACGAAGGAAGATAAAAGTGTAGAGCAGATAGGGTGGTGGTTTATAATCTCTTGCCTGGCAAATGCTTCGTGGGTGTTGTTATGGATTTACGACTATATCTTATTATCTGTCCTTATCATGTTACTGCTATTGTTTTCCTTGTTGAAAATTGTGGTAAACTTAAAGATGGAATTACATAATGTGCCGTTTAAAAAGTTCCTATTTCTTTGGTGGCCTTTTTGCTTTTATTCGGGATGGGTTTCTGTTGCGCTTATCGCCAATATAGCAGCTTACTTAAAGAAAATAGAATGGAATGGTTTTGGTATTTCCGAAAGCATTTGGACGGTCGTTCTAATAGTCCTGGCAGCTGGAATAAACGTTTTTATGATTTGGAATCGTAACATGCGCGAGTTTGCCTTGGTAGGAGTATGGGCTTTAATAGCCATTGCCGTAGCTAATAAAAGTGGCGATATGATGGTGTATTGGAGTGCAAGTAGTATGGCTTTGCTTTTGCTGGTTATGATAAGTATTCATGGCTTTCAAAATAGGGAAACGAATCCATTCACTCACAGAATGAAAGAGTAATGCTAGAATTTAAAACATGAACTTACTGCTTAATTTAAGTAGAGAAAAGCTATAACCAATCTTCCTATGCAACAAAAGTTACAAAGAAGTCATGTCTAAATGAGTACATTTATCATAAACAAAATCAATTAGTTATGAAACATTATCAGTCAAAAATAATCAAAGGAGTTAGCGTAGATGAAATTCGTCTGAAAGTAGAGGAGGAGTTAAAGAAAGCGGGCTTTGGTGTGCTCACCGAAATCAACATCCAAAAAGTGATGAAGGAGAAGTTGGATAAAGACTACCTGCCTCATGTTATTTTGGGAGCTTGTAGTCCCGTCTATGCTGACAAGATACTAAGCGTTGATCCGAGTATTAGCACTTTACTGCCATGTAATGTTACCCTAAGAGATATGGGAGATGGAAATGTAGAAGTCGCTACCATGAATATTATGGAGGTTATGAAAATAGTGGAT
>DATGSX010000088.1:0-5519 GCA_035302145.1 Flavobacteriaceae bacterium
TTTTTTAAAGCTTTTGCCCAAATACGTCGTGCCACTCTACCAATTACGGAATATTCTGCATCAATTCCATTACTAAAGAAGAAAGATAAGTTAGGGCCAAAATCGTTAATATCCATTCCTCTACTTAGGTAATACTCTACATAAGTAAACCCATTAGCTAGCGTAAATGCCAATTGTGTAATTGGATTGGCACCTGCTTCTGCAATATGATATCCAGAAATAGATACCGAGTAGAAGTTTCGAACTTTATTTTCTATAAAGTACTCCTGAACATCACCCATTAAACGCAACGCAAACTCTGTAGAGAAAATACATGTATTTTGTGCTTGATCTTCCTTTAAGATATCAGCTTGTACCGTACCTCTTACCAATGACATAGTTTCGGCTTTAATCTTGTCATAAACGTCTTTAGGCAATACTTGGTCGCCAGTAACACCCAACAGCATTAAGCCTAAACCATCATTACCTTCTGGTAATTCACCATTATACTTAGGGCGTTCTAAACCATTATCTTCGTATATCGCTTTTATCTTCGCTTCTACTTCATCTTCTAGCCCATGCTCTTTGATATACTTTTCACAGTTTTGATCGATAGCTGCATTCATAAAGAAACCTAGAAGCATCGGAGCTGGACCATTGATGGTCATACTTACCGAGGTAAGCGCATGACTTAGGTCGAACCCAGAGTATAGCTTCTTAGCATCGTCTAAACAACAAATCGAAACTCCTGCATTTCCAATCTTTCCATATATATCTGGCCTATGATCTGGATCATTTCCATAAAGCGTCACAGAATCGAAAGCTGTAGAAAGTCTTTTTGCAGGCATACCTAAACTCACATAATGGAAACGTCTATTTGTACGCTCTGGTCCACCTTCACCAGCAAACATCCTGGTGGGATCTTCGCCTGTACGTTTGAATGGATATAATCCAGATGTATAAGGAAACTCTCCTGGCACGTTTTCTTGTAACACCCATCGTAAAATATCACCCCAAGCGCTATATTTCGGTAAAGCTACTTTTGGAACTTGTGTATGAGATAAAGTCTCACTGTGCGTTTCAATTTTGATTTCTCTATCGCGTACTTTGAAAGTATAAATAGGTTCTTTATAACGATTTACCTTATCATTCCAACCTGTAATTACCTCCCAATTATATGGGTCTAACTCCATTTTTATTCTAGAGAACTCTTTAAGGAGTAACTCGATGATTTGCAACTTGGCAGGATCGCTTTCCTTTTTCTCTTTTGCGACATTTAAGAAGGCCTCTTCTTCTAAACCATTTTTATTTAATAGGGTATCGGAATTTTCTTCTAATTCGCTTATAGTAACAAGCGTTTTGTACACACCATATAGTTTCTGTGCTACCTCGGTTTGCTGTTTACTGTTTTTATCATAGATTCGGTTATTTTCCGAAATTTCTGATAAGTAGCGTGTTCTTGCTGGAGGGATAACGAATACTTTCTCCGACATTTCATCGGTAATCTTGAACTCGCTTTTTCCAACGAAGCCCGCTTTCTCATGCAGCACATCCATTATTTTACGATACAGTTGGTTCATCCCAGGATCGTTAAACTGCGATGCAATAGTACCATAAACAGGAATATCCTCATCCTTAGCATCAAACAATAAATGGTTTCTACGATACTGCTTTTTAACATCACGGAGAGCATCTAAAGCACCTTGCTTATCGAATTTGTTTAAAGCAACAAGATCGGCAAAGTCCAACATATCGATTTTCTCCAATTGAGTTGCGGCACCAAACTCTGGTGTCATTACATATAGAGAAATATCGCTATGATCTGTAATCGCTGTATCGCTTTGTCCAATTCCAGAAGTTTCTAAAATAATTAAATCATACTTAGCTGCTTTAAGTATTTCGACGGCTTCTTGTATATGATTAGAAATCGAAAGGTTGCTTTGTCTGGTAGCCAAACTACGCATGTAAACTCTTGGTGAGTCTATAGCATTCATTCGAATTCGATCTCCTAACAAGGCACCACCGGTTCTTCTTTTTGAAGGGTCGATAGAAATAATCCCTAAAGTTTTCTCTGGGAAATCCAATAGAAACCTTCTAACCAACTCATCGACTAAAGATGATTTCCCTGCACCTCCAGTACCTGTTATTCCTAATACTGGGGTTTTGACATCCTTGTTTATCTCGTGGATTTTATCCAAACTATCCTTTGCAACTTCCGGGAAGTTTTCTGCCGAAGATATCAATCGTGCTATAGCAGGGTAGTTTTTGTCTTTTATTTTGTCTACTTCATTATTTAAAGAATCACCTACAGGAAAATCTGCACGTTCTACTAAGTCATTAATCATTCCTTGTAAGCCCATTTCACGTCCGTGATCGGGTGCATATATTCTTTCTATTCCATAGGCTTCAAGTGCTTCAATCTCTTCTGGAAGAATAACTCCTCCTCCACCTCCGAAAATCTTAACATGTTCTGCTCCTCTTTCTTTAAGGAGATCGTACATGTATTTAAAATACTCGTTGTGTCCGCCCTGATAGGAAGTAATAGCTATGGCATTTGCGTCTTCTTGAATAGCGGTATTTACCACATCTTCTACACTTCTATCATGTCCAAGGTGAATTACTTCAACGCCAGTAGATTGTATAATTCTACGCATAATATTAATCGCTGCATCGTGCCCATCAAATAAGGCTGCAGCAGTAACTATCCGTATTCGATTCTTTGGCGTATATGGTGTAGCTTCTTTCATTATATAAAATTGTTTTTTATCGGATTTCAAAGTTAAGAAAATCCGAACACATTTTCTAGGCAATAGAGTATTCTTAATTCAAGTGCTTATCCTGACTATTTATTTATATTTGTGGTGCTATTTACAAAAAACATTCAATCATGCGAAAAAAATTATTCTTACCCATTTTATTTTTAGTGCTAATTGGCACCAACTCTTGTGCAGAACTACAACAAGTTATTGATGAATATCCTATATCCAATACTATGGATAACGCTACCATAGCATCTGGACTAAGAGAGGCTCTCGATAAGGGAATAGAAAAACAAGTATCCAAACTAACAAAGAAAGATGGATTCAATAAGAACGATTTAGTGCGAATCATGTTGCCAAGCGAATTGCAAAAAGTAGATAAAACACTTCGCGATCTTGGCTTAGACAATCTAGCTGATGAAGGTTTAAAAATAATGAATCGTGCTGCTGAAGATGCCGTTAAGGAAGCTACCCCTATTTTCGTAAATGCGGTTAAAGGAATAACGTTTGCCGATGCAAAGAATATATTATTAGGCTCAGACGATGCAGCTACAAATTATTTAAAACAAAACACCCAACAAGAGCTTTATTCGAAATTTAATCCAGTAATTAAAAACTCATTTGCAAAAACAGGTGCCGATGTTATTTGGGAAAATATAATTAATAGGTACAATAGTATTCCATTCGTAAATGAAGTAAATCCAGATTTAACGGATTATGTTACAGAGCAAGCTTTGGATGGAGTTTATACTATGATTAAAGTGGAAGAAAAAGAAATTAGAACCAATACAGCTGCGCGTACAACGGCCTTATTAAAATCGGTATTTGCTTTACAAGACAAATAAAAGTTTATTTCTACTTTTAGATGTTGGGATTTACTACCTTTCTAAAGTCTATATTTTAGTAGGATAGTTTTATTTTACTTGCATTAATATTACCTTAACCCAGCATTAATACATATTGTTATTTACTATGAATTACTTTGTAAATGCAAAAAATAGAAATTATTTATGTTTTATACTAGAAGGTCTGAGCTTGATAAACTAAAACAAAAATACAGACGCACTATGCGTAATTCGTTTAATCTCGCTCTTAAAGACAGGGAGAAGAGTCTTTTAGTTCATCAAGAAGCTTGTCAGATTCAAAAAAAGATAAAAAAACTAGAGGCGAAAGGCTACTAAACAGTATAGTATTAAATTAGGCTGGAGCCTTGCAATTAAAAAAGCTTCTTCGATATTTCGCACAATATCGAAGAAGCTTTTTTTAATTGAAGGATAATCTAGATTTAATTAAAGTCGGCAGTTGTTCCTACTTTTGACGATCTAGAGTTCTTAGCAGAGTTATCGTTCTTTACTAACATTACTACTATGTTTAGAGCATCCTTATTAAACTCAGGGTCTAGGTTTAATTCATAGTTAAACCTGTGTTTTTCAAAAGCGTCCAATGATGGTATTTCGTCACCCAATACATGAGTTAAGGATTCACGCAATACATTGTTATGTTCAAAATTTGGAATTGGATTACCAGCTCCATAATAGGGACTATCTGGATCCTCATTATAATAATTTATCTGATCGTGAAGAATACCATTCTCCGTTAAATAAACCACAAGCTTATCACCAGCTTCTGATCCATTCTCAAAAATTAAATCTATATCTATGGTTAAATTATCACCATGTAATTTAGAATTAATTTTTATAGAGTTATCTGTTTCCTGACCAGGATATACCATAGCTTGTTCGTGTGGATATGGTTTTATCCATTTTTCTGATCTATTAAGTCTAGCCGATGGAAATCCCTGTACATCAAACTCCGATTCCAAAATTGGCAAGTCATCAAAATGCATTGGATCCTCGAAACTATAGGAAGTTTTATGTATAGCTACCACATTTACAAACTCGGTTTCATCGACTACTCTATCAATCGCTTCAATTACACCAGGGCAATAGCCACACCAAGTACCGGTATAATCTTCTAACATTAAATATCGTCTTGGAATATATATCGAAAACTCTCTCACTTCGGAGCTAGTAAGTTCGCCATCTACATTATAGGTAGCATAAACTTCATATGTACCAGGTTCGGCACTTTGAAATAAATTTCCAGTAATTGGATTATCATTTATGTAAAATGTTGCATCGTTGGCCGTATCTTCACCTGAGTAATCTATCAATGAAAATTCCACCTGTTGATTTCGCATTAAACGAGTTTCGCTTAAAACTAATTCTCTACTGAATTGATCGATTACCGTTAAACTTAATTCATTACTTCTAAGTTCCTCTAAGGTAGCAGACAACTCATATACACCAATTTCGGTAAAGGTATAAGAACTTCCCTCGAGTGGTGTGCCATTTAGGTAGATGATAGCTTGATTGGTATAATCTAAACCATCATCTCCCTCTACATTAAAAAACACCTCAACATCGATTCCTGTAACGTCATTATTTGCGGTAGATTTAAGCTCAATATTATTTAAACCATCGTTTAAATTAATTGGTGTTTCACTTTTACTACAACTTATTAAAAACACTACAACACTAAGGTTAAGCAGTAATACTTTAAACAATCCTCTCATTTTAATGATAATTTTGTGGCTAAGATAAACTTAATCATTGAGTATTTAAAATTGTATTATAAAAATATCGAATTACACGTTTATTTTCTTATATTAGTATCCTAATACTTAGAGAGATGGAAAAATTTGAAGGACAAAATATCTTAGACTTTATGGAAACCTTCCCTGATGACGATGCTTGTAAGGCATATTTAGCAAATTTAAAG
>DATGSX010000089.1:0-3703 GCA_035302145.1 Flavobacteriaceae bacterium
CGAAGATACCATTAGCGGAGCAGATGTACAGCAGTTCGCAAATAAATAAGATGTGAAATTTAGAGGGAATTACTAAGGGAATAATAATATGAAATTTAAGCTATTCTTTTTGGTGTTATTCAGTACGCTAGTACTTAATGCACAAATTAACTATAATACAGATGCTAAGACTTTAGAGGAGATTCATAATCATGTTTTAACGCAAGATAAAAGCTATGAATGGTTAACACATATAACTAAGAACATTGGCGCAAGGCTAACAGGATCGGATGCAATTGATGATATGGTTACGTATACCAAACAGGAACTAGAAAAACTTGGGTTAGATAGTGTTTGGGTAGAACCAGTTATGGCACCAAAGTGGACTAGAGGCGAGCCAGAAGAAGCTTATATTGTATCTGAAGGTAAGAAAACCAAAGTCGAAATTCTAGCTTTAGGAGGTTCAATCGCTACACCTAAATCTGGAATAAAGGCTAAAGTAGTTGAGGTTATGAGTCTGGAAGAAGTAGAAGAGTTAGGCGAAGAAGGTGTAAAGGGAAAGATAGTATTCTATAATCGACCTATGGATCCAACTCATATTAATACATTTATTGCATATGGTGAAGCTGCTGACCAGCGTTTTGCTGGAGCAAGAGTGGCTGCAAAACATGGCGCTGTGGCAGCAATCGTTCGCTCTTTAACGCTACGACAAGACGATGTAATTCATACCGGTTCTATGGGATATGGTGATTTAACGCCAGAACAATATATCCCTGGTGCTACAATAAGTACCAACACAGCAAACTTGTTAAGCGAATTATTGGAAAAAGACAACACGCTTGAATTCTACTTTAAACAGAACTGTAAAAATCATGAACCTGTATTAACCTATAATGTTATTGGAGAATTACGAGGTAAAACCCATCCAGAAGAAATCCTTTTAGTAGGTGGGCATTTAGATTCTTGGGATATAGGCGAAGGGGCTCACGATGATGGAGCAGGAGTAGTGCAATCTATGCAAGTGTTGGACATATTTAAAAACATAAACTACCAGCCTAACCGAACTATTAGAGCAGTACTATTTGCAAATGAAGAAAACGGTGTTAGAGGCGGTAGAACCTATGCGGCGAATGCTAAGGAAAAGAATGAAAACCATATTTTTGCTATCGAATCAGACTCTGGAGGTTTCGTACCGAGAGGCTTTTCAGTTGATCCACAAACACCTGAAAATACGCTGAGTAAACTACGTAGTTGGAAGCCATTATTCGCACCGTATAATCTGCATCTGTTTGAACCGTTAGGTTACGGAGTAGACATTGGACCACTTAGAGATGGAAAGGTGTTGCTAGCTAGTTTATATCCAGATTCACAAAGATATTTTGATCTTCATCACACTAAAGAGGATACTCTAGAAAAAGTAAATCCAAGGGAATTACAACTAGGCGCTGCAGCGATGGCTAGTTTATTATACATGATAGATCAGCATGGACTGTAAGAATTAATCAACGATATTTTAAAAGATAAATCGCTGGCTTAAAGAAAGTTGGCGATTTATTATTTTAGAAGCATCTTATTTTCTTGAGAATAGCAGTACCTTTGCAAATTGTTTTAAAATTAATTATTGATTTGTTAGGAAGATATACAAGAGAGTTTAGATATAATATTCGATTAGCCACACCCGTTATATTTGGCATGTTAGGGCATACTTTAGTTGCTTTAATAGATAATATAATGGTGGGACAACTTGGGTCGGCAGAGTTAGCAGCAGTTTCATTAGGTAACAGCTTTATGTTTGTTGCTATGTCATTGGGAATTGGTTTCTCTACTGCGATAACACCACTGGTTGCGGAAGCTGATGCTGCAGAAGATAGAGAGGGAGGGAAATCTGCATTTAAGCACGGTCTAGTTCTATGTAGTGTCCTAGCTATTTTCTTATTGGGAGTATTGCTATTGGCCAAACCAATAATGTACTCTATGAAACAACCAAAGGAAGTTGTGGATTTAGCAATGCCTTATTTAGATTTAATCGCTATATCTCTTGTTCCTTTAATCATATTTCAAGCCTTAAAGCAGTTTAGCGACGGACTATCGATGACTAGATATCCTATGTACGCTACATTTCTTGCTAATGGGGTGAATGTGTTGCTAAACTACATGTTCATCTTTGGTAAGTTTGGAGCACCTGCTTGGGGCGTAATAGGCGCAGGAGTCGGTACGCTAGCTTCGCGAGTGGTTATGGTGGTTTACTTGTATATTTTGTTGCGCAGAGACAATAAATCTTCGAGTTTTGTAACCGATCTAAAACTATTTAGTCTTCAAAAAGCTAAAGTAAAAAAGCTACTTAATTTAGGGATTCCATCAGGAATGCAAATGTTTTTTGAAATGGGGATTTTCACTGCATCTGTATGGTTGTCTGGAGCGTTAGGGAAGAATCCACAAGCAGCAAATCAAATTGCCTTAAACCTATCGTCCATGACGTTTATGGTAGCTTCAGGCTTTGGGGTAGCAGCGATGATTCGAGTGGGGAATCAAGTTGGATTAAAAAACTATAAAGAGCTACGAAGAATAGCGCAATCTATGTTTTTACTTACTCTGATTAGTGCTTTTGTTTTTGCTGCTGTATTTATGCTGGGTAATAAAGTATTCCCAAAACTTTATCTGGATTTAGATGATTTATCGCAATTAAAAGATAATTTGGAAGTGGTGGCCATAGCGTCGTCTTTATTATTTATATCGGCAATATTTCAAATATCCGATACCGTCCAAGTAGTGGCATTAGGAGTGTTGCGTGGCATGCAAGATGTAAAAATTCCAACAATTATCACTTTCATATCGTATTGGCTGATAGCTTTTCCTATTTCATATTATTTAAGTGCTCACACCGATATGGGTAGTATGGGTATATGGATTGGCTTGTTAACCGGATTAACCTTCTCAGGAACTTTATTATACTTGCGATTTAATAGAATGACGAAAGAATTAATTCATAAAAACGAAAATAAATTAGCTTCTTCGTGATTTATTTGAATAGAATATACTACATTTATGCCTTATTCGTTATAAACACAGATTGAATTGCCAATGCGTTTACCCAGATTTTTATTAGGTGATAATACAGACTTTCCAGAAGATGTTTTTATCATTCACTTAGAGTTTCCAAGATTCGTTTTAAATGTCGCGAGTGGTGAGGTAGAATGGCTAGAGGAATTTAGCTCTGGTGATCAAGAGGAGATTCAAAAAGAAGGACACAAATTCATAGAAGAAGCAATGACATATTATGAAAGAGAATTAAAGCGTTATTCGGATGATTGATACTCTAGCTAACCTAGACACTGGGTTATTTTTATATTTAAATAATTTAGGATCAGAAAAATTTGATACATTTTGGTTATATGTAACCAATAAATGGACTTCTATTCCATTATACGTATTAGCTTTATTTTTGGTATATAGAAAACATGGCATAAAAGGAGCCTTAATAATTATGGGAGTGGTGGCTTTAATGATAACCACTACCGACCAGTTATCAAATTTATTTAAGGATAACCTTCAAAGACCTCGACCTTGTCAAGTAGTTTCACTTCAAGACATCATGCGAATGGTAGCGCCTAGATGTGGTAAATATGGATTCTTCTCTGCGCATGCAGCAAGCTCAGTGGCTGTTAGCGTGTTCTTAAGCAAGTTATTACGTAGGGATTATAGAATTACACCATACTTGTTGCTT
>DATGSX010000090.1:0-5101 GCA_035302145.1 Flavobacteriaceae bacterium
CGCTGGTGGCGAGCGAGGCATTCGCTATGTACCAAGACAAATGGGTGGAGTATACAGTGCAACACAAGCAGGCTATGCGCAGGATATGGACATTATGCTTTATCCAAACGCCTTAATTACCGTACGTCCACAGGAATTACCCGAGGATTTTGACCCAAAGCGTATGCATCCTGAACATATTTTTACTACTTATACCAAACATTATTACATCGGCTCAGAACGAATAAACAGCAAGTTAGGAACAGTAAATAATTTAGGTGTTCTATGTGAGGAAACGGGGAGCTATGATTTGATAAGCGAAATGAATACAAGAACCGTAAATGCTGGTAATCAATTAAAAAACTTATACAATTACTTAGATAAGGATTTAGATATAGATGCACCTTATTTGTATAGCACCAGTCATTCATTGGTTTGCGGTTTTAAATCGCACAATCCTAAAATGTACGACGCTTACTGGTATCACCCAGACCATTTAGGTTCGTCCAGTTTCATTACCAACACCACAGGCGAAATCTCACAACACTTAGAGTATTTACCCTTTGGAGAGACTTTGATAGAAGAGCACCTCAATTCACATAACTCTCCTTTCAAATTCAACGCAAAGGAGTATGATGCAGAGACAGGGAATTACTACTACGGAGCTAGGTATTATGATCCGAAGTGGAGTACTTTCTTAACACCCGACCCAGCCTTAGAAAGCTATCCAGGTATTTCGCCTTATGCATATACGTTGAATAATCCAATAAGATATGTGGATCCTACGGGGATGTATGTGGAAGAAAATGAAAGTGTTGATACTGATATTTTTAAAGTATATAAAAATTCTGATGGTAGTTATAGAGCAGAAAGGTGGCAACGTATTAATGACGGAGAAGATGAGCGAATGTACCTAATTATGGGAGATGATGGACATGCGACCCAAAGATACCAAGGAGTTGAGGCTGAATTTGAGATGTATAAAGATGGAATAAGACTTGAAAATATTGATTATGGAAATACGACAACTGGTCTTATAAAAGAAGCTGCTGATTGGTTTTTTACTTCCGAAGATGCTAAACCAGCAAGAGAAACAGTTGGAAATTATATTACAGGTGTAAGTTTAGCAATTACTGGACCTGCAGCTTTAACTGAAGGCGGCTTGCTCGGATTTGCATCAAAAACAAGTGCTTTAGGAAGTGTAGATGATTTATCAAGAATGCTTACTCCGAGTGGTTCAACTGTTATTCAATCAGTTTTTGGAAAAGAAACAGGTAATAAAATTAAGGTTGGTATGAGTACTATTGGAGTATTTGGTTCAGCTGGTTCAATAATATCAAAAGGTGTTAATATTCCAGATGTTATAAGTGGATCACAAGACGCGGTAAATGTTATTAATTATTCAAGTAAAAAACGAAAATGAAAGACTTTATAACAAAAAGAAATGTTAAGGTTATAGCGATTGTTTGGTTTTTGTTTGCTTTATTTGTGTATTTCTTTCTAGATTATATGGTAATCATTAAGGCTTTGATAATGCTAGCGCCTTCTGTTTTTATTACTAATTTAGTTATTAATAAAGATATTATAGTTATTAAAAAATCACTTGGTATATGGAATGAAACACTTAATTGGATAGTTGTAAAGAAAATAAAAATAGAATATAAAGATTCTTTATCTCATGGTGCTTTTAGTCCAAGTTATATCAAGATTCTTACGGAAGACGGAAAATCAAAAAAAGTCTACTATAGACCAAACAAAGAAGAACTGTTAGTTTTAAAAGAAATAGTTGAATCTAAAGAGAAATCTCTTATTATAATTAATAGTCCATATATTGAATATGAATAATCTCTACGCCTACTGTACTAAAGGCTATCGTACTATGTAGGCGGATAGTTTTATGTGAGTCTCTTGTTGCTCAAACTTTCCAACTTTGAGTTCTGTATTATAAAGCTCGAGTTACAAACTCGAGCTATCCCTAGTCTAGTTTAATCCATTACTTAAATATCGACCAAGCGAACCAACAAACAGCTCAACAAAACTCATCGCAAACGCCAACAGCGTTTGCCCTACTCCTCAAACTCCAAAGGAGTTTGTCTGCCCAACAAATCCATAGGATTTGTGCTGCTCTGTTTCTAGCTAGTTCCATCGCTAGTTTTGAAAACCCAACTTCTCTTGTCACAATTAACAATACTTGTTAATATTCTCTATCTTTACTACAACAAAAGTTTAAGTAATGACCCACACCTACCGCTACGATTTCAACGCCAAGGAGCACCAATCCGAGTTGGGCCTAAACTGGCACGACTACCACTCACGGAACTACGATGCGGCGATGGGTAGGTGGATGAATGTGGATCCGTTGGGGAGGAGTATCCGAGTTGGAGTCCATATAACTATGTGATGAATAATCATATAAGGTTTATAGATCCTACGGGGATGTATGTGGAGAGTCCTGCAGATTGGATTAAAAATCTATATGGATTTTATCTCTGGGATAACAATGCAGTAAATAAAAAAACTACAAGGTCAGGATGGACTTATGTAGGAGAAGATTTACCATCTGAAGTTGGTAGTTATCACATTCTTACAGAAATAGAAGGTAATCTTTATCATAAAAACACTACCAATTTAGGAAGTCGTGCTCTTAATAAAATTAATAGTTGGTTTGGGGGAAGTGATAATTATTTTGTTGAACATAAATCATTTGACCCAATTACTGAAAATGCTCTTAATGAAGGAATAAATACAGGTGTTTCAATGATTGCAGGGGGAATTTTGGGAAAAAGCATTTCTGAAGTTGGAGGAGTATTGCAGAGATCAGCAACAAAAGAAGTTGGAAAATATTCTTCAAGATTAAGCGATTTTAAAATTGATTATAAAATCACAGTTCAAAATGCAACAAGAGCACCTAAAACAGGAGTTTTCTCTAATGGACGTTATTATAAACCAGGAGAACTTATGCCACAGAAATTAGGATTCGGTAGAAACACTTACTCCGATTTTCGCTCACCATTAGGAACACCAACTAGACCTACCCCGACTAATTATGACGCACCAAGTTGGATGAAAGTAAGTGGTGCTACAGGTGGTTCAATCTTGTCTTTAAAATAATGTATCTCCGTAATCACTCATAATTAATTTAAATTGTTTATTTTAGTGTAAAATTATGGGTATGAATTTATTTGAATTTACGGCTAATTTTGGCAGTGAGGAGGCTTGCAGGCTTCATTTTAAGGAGCAACGAGATAAGCAAGGAGTTGTTTGTAAATGTGGGCACGCAGAGTTTTATTGGATAAAAAGCAGATGGAGTTATGAGTGCAAAGAATGTAGGAGTAGGATTTCCTTAAGAAGCGGTACTATCATGCAAAGCTCTAATTTATCTTTTATGACTTGGTATAAGACTATGTTTTTGATGACAGCAACTAAAAAAGGTTTTTCCACCAAAGAAATTCAACGTCAATTGGGCATGAAACGTTATGAGCCAGTTTGGGCTATGGTTCATAAATTACGTAAAGCCATGGGAAAGCGTGATGATAGGTATACTCTAGAAGGCATGATAGAAATGGATGAAGGTTATTTTACCATAGAGGCTTCAGAATATGACCATAGAACACAGAAGGCTGGTCGTGGCAGTAAAACCAAGGCAAATGTAATGATCATGGCTGAAAGCACGATTTTAGAGGATTTAGATACAGGTAAAGTAGAACGTCAAAGTCGTTACTTTAAAGCAAAAGTGCTTGAGGATCACCAAGCAGATGGTACCGATGAGGTTTTAAAAAATGCGATTGCAGATGAAGAAGTTATTGTGTTTACGGATCAAAGTACTTCTTATGTTAATATAGCTGATTATGTTGAGATACATGTGAGTGAAAAATCGAGTGATATAACAACAAAAGAGACTCTTAAATGGGTGCATATTGCAATTAGTAATGCCAAGAGAAGTTTTGCGGGTAATTATCATAAAATAAAGAAGAAATACTTGCAACTATACCTCAATGAGTTTGTATATAAGTTAAACAGAAGGTATTTTGGAGATAAAATCTTCGATAGACTTGTAATAGCAAGTATTACAGGGTTATGACAGAAAGCGGAGATACATATTAAAATATTATGATGCACAAACAAAAAAATAGTTATGTGGATATTTAAAAGAAATAATAGAACAGAATTAATGAAATATCTTGATTCATTTAAAAAAACAAAGAGAAAATTAATGCAAATTGATATTTTTGATGAAAATGAGAATATATTACTTCAAATATTTAAAGGTTCTGATGTTTATTTATGGGAAAAAGAATTTAAAAGGGCTGTTCTAGACAAAGAAATAAATGAAAGCTTTATTTTTTTAATTCAATTTAATGAAGTAAAAGAAAATAATTTATTAAATCTTTGTAGGTTTAAAGAGAGTGATTGGAGTTCAAGGTTTTATAAAAAGAAATTATATGGACAGAAATTTTATTTCCATATCTTACCTTTCGATGATAGTAAAATTATTGAAGTTAAAATAAGAGATATATTAAGAACTGTTTATAATCTACAAAAAGAAGATAAATTAAAATTCACTTTATCTGGTCCAAAAAATTAAATAACATTTTTTGAATACCCTGCTGCGCAAAGTCTCCCGATTTTGTGCCACCTTCATTTTTGTTACACGAATTGCAATATCTCGGCATCTCCTGATGTCGAACTTGACTATGTGCATTACAATTTATAGGCTTATTTATATAGGTAATTTATAATAAATTCTTAAATTGTCTAACGAATGAGAGAAAAATTAACATACTTATTTGTCCACCAAACATTAGACAACCCAAACGATCCAACAGATCCTCGTGTAGAAACACAGTTTTTGGATTACGATGCCAATGGTAATATTACCCATATAGAGCGGGCAACAAATAATCCTGAGCAACCTATGGATGAAAGCCGCGAGTCGGTTCGCAAATTTGTTTGGGACGAAGAGGATAGGCTTATGGGCGTAGATTTACGTCCAGAGAGTCCAAGGAACCAGCCTCATATTGCAGCTTATACATACGACGCTGGTGGCGAGCGAGGCATTCGCTATGTACCAAGACAAATGGGTGGAGTATACAGTGCAACACAAGCAGGCTATGCGCAGGAT
>DATGSX010000091.1:0-4256 GCA_035302145.1 Flavobacteriaceae bacterium
GCTCCACCTTTGCCTAAAGAAATCGTTACTATACAGACACGAACATTCTGATTCGCGTTATTATTTACCATAATAATGTTTTACATTTGAATAATTAGACAAATATACAATTTATGCGCATTCTATTGGTTGGAGAGTACAGCAGGCTCCACAATTCATTAAAAGAAGGTTTACAGGCTTTAGGACATGAAGTGCAAATTATTGGCACAGGAGACTTCTTTAAAAACCTTCCTGTAGATATGCGATTAAAACGAAAGTATGATACTGGATTAGCAAAGAAAGTAAAAGTAGGAATCTATAAATTGTTTAAAATAGACATAACAAGTAGAAACCTGCTGAAGCAATTCTTCGCTTTCGACACCAAACTAAAAGGATACGATATTGTACAACTAATCAACGAAAGTCCTCTTGGCATGCAACCTACTGAGGAAATAAAAGCAATCAAATTCCTAAAAAAACATAATAAAAGTATATTTCTTCTGTCCTGTGGTACCGATTACACCAGTGTGTCTTTTGCAATGAATAAAAAGATTCGATACTCCATCTTTACTCCATTATTAGAAAATCGGATTTCGGAAAGTTTTTATATTGGCGCATTGCGTTTTTTAAAACCAGAATATAAAGAACTACACCAGTTTCTATACAATGAAATTATACATGGCGTTATAGCTTCGGATATGGATTACCACATTCCTTTAGAAAACAATGAGAAGTATTTGGGACTTATACCCAATCCCATTAACACAAAATCCCTAGCTTATCAGCAAATAGAAAACCTTGAAAAGGTAGTAGTTTTTATGGGGATAAATCGCGCTAATTATCTTTTAAAAGGCATAGATTTTTTTGAAAAGGCACTAGAGATAATCAAACAAGAATTTCCTGATAAAGTAGAAGTAGTTACCGCAGAAAACCTTCCCTATGATGTTTATATTAAACAATACGACCGTGCACATATCTTACTAGACCAAGTATATAGTTTTGATCAAGGGTTTAATGCACTTGAGGCTATGGCCAAAGGAAAAGTAGTCTTTACTGGTGCCGAGCGCGAGTGGAAAAAGTTATATGGCTACGAAGAGGATGAAGTTTGTATTAATGCTTTACCAGATGTAGACTATTTGGTAGATAAACTACGCTGGTTAATAACCAAACCCGAGCATATAAAGCGTATTGGTTCTAATGCAAGAAAATATGTTGAGAAAGATCATGATTATAAAAAGGTTGCAAAGACTTATCTAAGCACTTGGCAATCGGCTATAGATTAACTTTCTTTTCTTGTCGATTAAAATACATACGAACCAAGAAAAACACTACAGCAATGTAAATAAAGATTCGGAACATGTGTGCCATAACCACCCCTTCTACTCCATAAATATCAGTTAAAAAATAAGCAAAGCCGTAGAATAGTCCTAAGGATAACAACTCTGTAAATATAAAACTCTTTACCATACGTTTAGCAACAAATTGATAGCTTAAAACAATAGATGCCAATCGAACGAAATCACCTATTAACTGCCATTTGAATAACGGTGCCATTTCGTAGAACTCCGGATAAATAATCAGGATAACATAATCCCTAAATAGATATACGAACAACATACCTATACCAAATAAGGGTAGGAGTGTTTTATAAATTGAAAGTAATTCTTTAAAAAACTCTGTTCGATTATAAATAGAAGCGAATTTTGGGAGAACATATAGGGTTAAAACCGAATTGGAAAACACCATATAATTCTTAGAAATATTGGTCATTCCTGTCCATATTCCAGCATCGTCTAGCGTTATTTTATCGGTTATCATACTACGAATATCAATCTCAATAAAACTTGATAATACGGTAGAAAAGAAAGACATCAGCGTAAATGCTAGCAGTTCTTTCGACATAAACAGCTTAAACTTTAACTTCTTAAACTGTACATACTCATTAAGGATTTTAAAGAAAATATATAGTAGTACTAATAGCTTTATTATAGGTGTAATAGCTATGGCAATCAAAACTCCATTTAGGTGGAATTGAAACAAAAACACCACCACTAAGGCAGAAGAGAATAAATAAGTAATCAGTTCGATTTTCGCAAACTTCTTATACTCCGACAATCCATTAATCACCCCATTAAAGATGCGTTGCGTGCTTATAAAAGGTATGACTACCGCCATAATTTTAATCAGATATGCGAAGTCTGCCGAATCAAACAGATATTCGCTTATCTGGGCCGAAAATATTAAAAAGCATATACTGCTTAGTACACTTACAATAGAGGTAAAAACAAAAGTAGTTGAGAATAGTTTTTGTAGCTGCTCTTTATCCTCTTTATACTCCGCAACATACTTTACTATTCCATTAAAAATTCCAAATGAAGTAACAGACGTCATCAACTGCGTCAAGCTCTGCAGCTGTCCGATTATAGCTACGCCAGATGCTCCTAGCATGGATGCTATAAGACGTTGTATGAACAGTGCAATTACCAAGCGAATTCCCACCACTCCTGCATTGAGGGAGGTCATCTTTAGCAATAGATTTTCTCTTATAAACTTAGGTAATTTCAAGGCTGCAACGAAAGTTGATTAATATTCTTGTAAAACTCGGATCACGTAGTCCACTTCTTCTTTACACATTACGGGACTCATTGGTAAACTTACCACTTGTTTATGTATGCTTTCTGTTACGGGCAAAGATTTTCCTTGTAAATGCGATAAAGCTTTTTGCTTATGTGGCGGAATTGGATAATGAATTAAACTACCTACGTTATTATTTTCTAGATAAGTCATGAATCCTTTACGATCTTCCACCTGTACCACAAATAAATGAAACACATGGTCTTTTTCACCTGAATACGTTGGTGTTTTTATTTTCGGATTATTTATTTCCCTTATATACCGAAGGGCAATTTCTTGTCTGCTTGTATTATCAGTATCTAAATAGGGTAATTTAATATTTAAAAATGCAGCTTGAATTGTATCTAGTCTAGAGTTAAGCCCAATTTTATCGTGTACATAGCGCTCTGTACTACCGTAGTTTCTTAAACTTCGAATATCATTTGCTAGTGTTTCATCGTTAGTAGTTATGGCACCCGCATCGCCTAGAGCACCTAGATTCTTGCTTGGATAAAAACTAAAAGCAGCTGCGTGACCTAAAGCTCCTGCTCTATTTCCGTTTTCATCTATTGCCCCATGTGCTTGTGCAGCATCTTCAATAACCAATAGGTTATTTTCTTCTGCTAATTGGTTTATTTCTGTCATGGGGGATAATTGTCCATATAAATGAACCGGCATAATCGCTTTTACTTGTGGACTTAATGCCTTCTTTAAATGAGGTAATGAAAAGTTGTAAAACGTATCTTCCACCTCAACCAACACTGGTTTTAACCCCGCTTGTTCGATAGCCAAAATGGTAGCAATAAACGTATTGGCAGGAACAGCCACAGCATCTCCTTTCGATAGTCGCCCTAAACTTTTATAACCTTCCAGAATAAGTCGTAGGGCATCCAACCCACTAGCCACTCCAATAGCGTTAGAAGTCCCGCAATAATCAGCAAAAGCTTCTTCAAACTCCTTTAGAGGCTCACCCATAATATAATAGCCACTAGCTATAAACTGTGTATAGGCCTCTTGAAATTGCTTTTCGAAACGCTGGTTTACTGCTTTAAGATTTAAAAAGTCGACTTTCATAAAATACTGTCTATTAACTGATGATGCTTGGTTGGAACTTTATAAAAACGATGTACTTGTGCTTTCCCACCCAAGCTTTCTTTCCAATATAACAATCCATTATTTAGTTTTTTTCCTTGATCGGTATTGGATATTCCAAAGTCAAAATAACGTACGTGTTTGAATTCCTCTTGGATTAAGTGGAAGAAAAGAAAGTCTAAAGTACCTAGCTTTTGTCTTTCCTCATTGGCTGCAATATACTGTGTATGTACAACTTCTGGTGTAATGAACAAAGTTGAGCCTCCTACAATTCTATCCTCGTAATAGACATTATATTGTAGAATTTCATCTGGAAACTTTTCTTGTAGTCTTTGTATTTCCTCTAAGCTATGAGTAGGGTCTACTCCATGTATAGCTTGTAATTGTGGAATGAGAATGAGATTCCAAAATGCTGATAAATCGGTGGTCTTCTTTATTCTTAAGCCATGGTTAGTAGCTTTTCTAAAACCATCTTTTCTGCCGGAAGAGGTTATTTTAGCGTTTTGTAAATCATATATGGTAGAAGATAAATCTACTCTAGTTAATTCTGCCTGAGCGATAAATAGTAAATA
>DATGSX010000092.1:0-48306 GCA_035302145.1 Flavobacteriaceae bacterium
AAAGAAGTAGCAAAAGTAAGTTATGCTCTTACAGGCAGCCTGCTTATTGCACGACTTAAAGTAGACGATGATATTAAAAACATCCAACCTAAATACACCAGAAGGAGTAGAAAAGCACTACTCCCCTATCATTTAGTACAACAAAAAGATTCCGAGGGCTATATTCGACTTAAAGTTGAAAAAACAGATTTACGAAAACGTTCTCTTATGACGTTTAGAAGTCTAACCGTAGCCCAAAATAACCTAAAAAGAATAAGCGAAGAGTTTGGGTTATGTTTTGAGAAAAATGGAATTGGCAATGGCAAGTCTACCATAACGGAAAGCCTAGAGGTGGATGAATACAACGCGCGAGTTCAAGATTTTTTCGATGAGTATGTATATAAGCAACAAACGCAATTGCTAATTGATAAAGGACGAGAAGTAGGAGAACGCAGTGTGATACTCATGGAAGATGGGGTTTATAAAGGTTATGGATTTTACTCCTTAAACTACCAAATAACAGAAAGAAGAATTTTGGAAAAGATTCTGGTAACCCCCAAAAACGATCGTTATGCTAGGCATATTATAGATGACTATCTGATGGAAAGCAATGTAAAGAAAACCTTACCGATAAAATCCGATGCGCTCAACAAATAATAAGCCTGTATTGCTAAATGTAGTTGGGCCTACGGCTATTGGGAAAACCAAATTAGCCATAAAATTGGCCAAGCATTTTAACACAGAAATCCTTTCGGCCGATTCTAGGCAATTTTACAAAGAACTGCCTATAGGAACTGCTGCTCCTACCCCAGAGGAATTAGCCGAAGCACCACATCATTTTATACATAACCGAAGTATTTCGGAAGATTACAATGTTGGCGCTTATGAGCGAGACGCTTTAAAGAAGCTAGAAGACTTATTTAAGACGCACGATATTGTTATTGCTGTTGGTGGATCTGGACTTTATATAGATGCTTTAAACGAAGGCTTACATAGTTTTCCTGAGATAGACCAAAAAGTTAAAGAAGATCTTGCCGCGCAATTTGAAACACACGGAATTACATACCTACAAGAAACCTTAAAAGATTTAGATCCGAACTATTATAATAAAGTAGACTTAAACAACCACACGCGTTTACTACGAGCATTAGAAGTTTGTAAAAGTAGTGGTAAACCCTACTCTAGTTTTTTGGAACAAGAAAAACCACCTAGGTTTTTTAAAAGCATCTATATTGGATTGGAGGCAGATAGAGCGGTATTATATAATCGAATAAATTTACGTGTAGATTATATGATGGCCGATGGATTGCTCGAGGAAGTGAAGTCTGTTATAGATTTTAGAAACCATAATGCCCTACAAACGGTAGGATATAAAGAGCTATTTCAATATTTAGATAAGGAGTTATCGCTTGAAGAAGCTATTCAAGAAATAAAGAAAAACTCTAGACGCTATGCAAAGCGACAGATAAGTTGGTTCCGTCGAAACTCTAAGATTATCTGGGTGGATTTTGAATCTCCATTTTCTGAGGTTCTAAAGAAAGTAAAAAGTGCCCTATAAATTAATATAGAGCACTTTTTTACACTTAAAATTACTATTCGTTTTTTACTGATCTACTTCGCTGTGAACTACCAATCGGAAACCTTCTCCGTGGATGTTTACAATTTCCACATCATCATCAATGCTTAGATACTTACGCAATTTGGCAATATATACATCCATACTGCGTGAAGTAAAGTAGTTATCGTCTCTCCAAATTTTAACAAGCGCTAATTCCCTTGGCATCAAATCATTTTTGTGTAATGCCAACATGCGTAGCAAGTCATTTTCTTTTGGTGATAGTTTTATAGGCTCCTCATCCTTATAAGTTAAGAATCGAAGTTTTGAGTTTAAGAAAAAATCTCCAAATTCAAATTCAAACTGCTTGCTATCGGCAATAGATTCCGTTGCTTTTCTTTGAATAATCGCTTTTATTTTCATCAATAAAACTTCGCTATCAAAAGGTTTGGTTAGGTAATCATCGGCACCTACCTTGTATCCTTTCAATACATCTTCTTTCATTGATTTAGCAGTTAGGAAAATAATAGGGATTTCTTCATTCCTGTCTCTGATTTCTTTCGCTAAAGTATAACCATCTTTATATGGCATCATCACATCTAAGATACATAGATCGAAATCGTCTTTTTTAAACTTTTCGAATCCTTCCATACCGTTTTTAGCATGTGTGACATCGTAATCGTTCATTGCCAAATAATCTTTCAATACTGTTCCGAAATTCGGATCATCTTCGACAAGTAGAATTTTTTTGTTTTTAGTTTCCATAATTTATGATATTAAGTGTAATTTCAAAATAAATGTACTTCCCTTACCTTTTTCACTTTCTACCTCTATGGTAGCATCGTGTTCTTCTATGATTCGGTGTACATAGGCAAGTCCTAATCCATGCCCTTTTACGTTGTGGACATCTCCACTAGGTTCTCGGTAAAACTTATCAAATATTTTACTGAGATGTTGTTTTTCCATTCCTACTCCTTGGTCGCGTATTTTAACGATAATATAATCTCTACTATTTTCTGTGTAGATATCAATTTTCGGCGCTCCCTCGGAATACTTTACTGCATTATCTAAAATATTTACAAACACATTTGTCATGTGGGAATTGTTAACTAAAACTCCAGCTTGCAACGCTCCAAAATGTGTTTGAATATAGCCACCTCGATTTTCTACAATCAATTCCAAATGCGTAATGGCGTTTTCAATCAAATCATGCAGTTCTAGTTTCTCTTTTGGCAGATCGAGTTCATTGTTTTCTAGTTTAGAAATCCGTAGAACATTTTCTACCTGTTGCAACATTCGTTTATTCTCCTCGCGCAACATATCGAGATACTTCTGCCTGCTTTCTTGGTTCTCTTGAACCTTTGGATTTTTTAAAGCATCTAATGCTAGGTTTATCGTAGCAATGGGAGTTTTTAACTCATGCGTCATATTATTGATAAAGTCTGTCTTTATATCAGCTAATTGACGCTGTTTAAATATCTGCGATAAAGCACTTCCATAGGCCAATAAAATAACAGCTGTAAATACGATTGTTAATACAATCATGCCAACCATTGAACCTAGAACTTCTTTTTTCTTCTCAGGAAAATTAATATACAGTTCGTATTGCGTTTGCATTACTTTATTTGCAAACAATGGAACTTTATATGTCTTTTCTGGATCCATATAAAACCCTGAAGAGCGTACACTAGTTGCTAGATTATTATCGAAGACAGCAAAGTCGAACGGTGTATAAATGCCAAATGCATCGAGTTCTTCTTTAACTACACTTCTAATCTCTTCATTCGACACCCTACTGTGAATAGGATATCTAGAAGCTATAATAGAAAATGCATCTTCAAATTGCTTGCGCTCGTAATCACGCAACCTGCTAAAAACCTCTTCTATTTGCTGGGTTTTACCTTGGCTACCATCGATGGAACTAAGAATTTTGGTTACCTTTTTGTTATTGGTAACTTTTTTAAATTCAATACTATCCGTCGTGGTATCCAAAAAATCGGATGTCAGCATATAGTTTTCCTCCAGTATACCATCTTGGAAGATATACGTTTCCGTTTTATCCTCATTATGTATGGTATAAATAAGCTCTGATAGGTTTACATTCTCAGGTTTATCTACGTTATCGACGATAGAGCTAAAAATCGAATAATAATGTTCGGTTTCTAGTAACTGAATCTTTTTCGATGCAGAAAGTAGCACCTGACGAACATTTACTGTAAATTGTTCCTCTTTCGTTTTATAAGCATTGGATATCCAATACACTTGAACAGAGATAATTCCCAATAACGATAACGTCATCAAAGCTATTAATATTCCAAAGAGCTTTTTATTCATACCTCAAATTTACAATTTTAACACTTAGAAAGCTATGGGTTTAACCAAAACTTAACATGATTTATAATAAGTATAAGGATTTATCATAAAGACAGGATTCTATGTAGATTTTTAACTTCCTCCTTAGTTTCGGTTAATTCTTCATTTTTAATAATATAATCGGCTAAAGGAATTTTTATTGCATCGGGCCATTGGTTTTTCATCCTTTCCATGACTTTTTCTCTTTTCACACCATCCCGCTTCATAACGCGTTTTATACGCTCTTCTTCGTTGGCTACAACCAAAATTGTTTTATCGCAGCGCTTATATCCGTCATTTTCAAAAAGTATGGCAGCTTCTTTTATGCAATACGGGGCCTTATGCTCTTTTTTCCATGCTTGAAAATGTTCTTCTACTCTTGGATGTACAATTCCATTCACCTTCTCTAAAAGCGCCTTATCATTGAATATTTTATCTGCCATGTACGCTCTATTCAGCTCCCCATCTTTATATACTTCCTCCCCCAATAAATCCTGAAGCTCGTGGCGAATTACATGGGATGTATGCATAAGACTCTTCGCCTCATCATCAGCTATATACACTGGAATGCCATATTCTTCAAACATCCTAGCAACGGTAGTTTTACCACTACCAATTCCCCCGGTTAATCCTATTGTTTTCATTTAAATATTAGATAATCAATTTCTACTTCACTTAATTTTACATTATATGCATGTTCTGATGATGTTTTTAACTTAGCATATAATATGCCATCTTCTTCATTTCGTTTCGTATAATCACATACTACTTCAAAATCTTCTTCCGATATTTCATTAAACCTATCGATATCAACATCTACCATAAGAGATATTTCTTCTGGGATTAACATGAGTGTTATGTTATCGGGCTTATTGATTAATGTAATAGGGATTTTAAGGTTCTTCTGTGTATACTCTGCCACTTGGATAGTAGCGGTAATAGCGTCTAAATCTAAAAAGGTCTTTTCGAACTTTGGTGTTTTTAACTTTAACTTTTTAACTTGGTTTTTATTAATGTTTCGCGCTACCCATTTTTCGGTATATATGTAATCAATACTATCTAATACTTGCGAAGGTGCAGATACGATAACCTTGGTGGGTTCTATCTGAATGGTATCTACCTGACGAAACCCATTTTGCAATTCAAGTTCAGCATCAATTAAAATTGGCACCTCCTTGTTTGCAATATGATCTAACTCAACTTCTAATTGCTTTATCGAGGCGTTACTTAAAAGCACTTCCCTATCCAAATCTCTAGATATTTCTATTTCTAGAGCTTGTCGATCTATAAGGACATTATTTGCCTCATCATTATAATATTTATTTAGGTTAAGCTCTACGGTAGGTGGTTTTATGCGGTAGTATATAAACTCAAAACCGTTGGCTAAGTAATTCACAGAAATAGACTTTGGCGCATTGCTTAACAGGGTGTTCTCAGGTAAGTTTTGATACGCCAGGTGTACGTTAACGTTTGAAGAATACTGCTTAGAGAATTTGGTTAAAACCCATAGAAGCGATGAAAACATTAAAAAGAATAAAAATACTTTTGTCGTATTTTGATTTTTAAATTTTGCAGCAGCCATGGTTTTTATTTTTTTATCGATTACTAAGATTCATCAAAAAATAGTTCTGGAAAAGTTTTTTCGGGATTTTTAGATAAAACCTGCACATTCCAATAAACTTTAAGATATCCCATTCCGTATCCGAAAAACTGTATAAACATAGCAATAACAGACAAGAATCCGATATAGATACTCTTATTTTTAACACTAGAATCTAAAAATAATAATAGAACATATCCTGCAAGTGGCAGTATAAAAACGGGGTTAAACCATGCAGAAACAATACTGATTATGGTGAAAAAACAGAACAATGTGGGTAAGAAGAAAGTGAGTTTAGCAGTTTCTGGATGGCGCACATTTAATATAGGGCGCACTTTTCCGAATTTATTCACTTGCTTATAAAAATTTCTCCAGGAAATTCTTCTTTTATGATATACTGCAGCATTTGGTATGAAGGCTGTTTCCATTCCTGCTTTTCGAATACGCGCCGATAAATCGGGGTCTTCTCCTGGATGAATTCTGTCGAATCCTTGGGTTTCCTCAAAGGCTTTTTTCGATATCCCCATATTAAAGCTTCGTGGTTCAAACCGTCCAACCTGCTTTTTATTTCCACGAATTCCACCTGTTGTTAGCAAAGAGGTCATGGTGTAATTTATTGCTTTTTGAATAGGGGTAAAACTTTTTAAGGCCGCATCGGCTCCACCAAAGCAATCGTAATAGGTTTTAGATAAGAAAGCA
The DNA here is from genome assembly GCA_035302145.1 of Flavobacteriaceae bacterium. Taxonomy (GTDB): domain Bacteria; phylum Bacteroidota; class Bacteroidia; order Flavobacteriales; family Flavobacteriaceae; genus JAJYTI01. The sequence continues at coordinate 6,186 of DATGSX010000092.1, forward strand.
TCTACCTCGGTTAAATAATGAGATGGCAATAAACAGTCGGAGTCTAAGATTATAAAGTAATCACCTTTAGCTCGGCGCATACCATAATTTCTTGATGGTCCGGGACCTGAATTATCTTTATAGTAATACGAAATGTTTAAACGATCGGAAAACTGTTGTACAATCGATTCGCTCGTTTCTTTTGAACCATCCTCAACAATCACTACCTCATACTCTCGAGGAAAAGTCATTTTGGTCATACTATCTAATAACTCGAGGATTTCTTGAGGTCGGTTGTATACAGGAATTACAAATGAATAGTATCGCGCTTGGTTTTTCATACGTTGGTAGGAGATAGTAAAATTAAAAAGACTGTCTGCTTCAGACAGTCTTTTTAATGGTTATATGTTGGTTGTTTTACTTTTTATCAAAAAGCTCCATCACTTGCGTGCTTATTCCCATATTGGAGAAACCTCCGTCATGGAATAGGTTTTGCAAGGTTACTTTTTTGGTTAAGTCACTGAATAAGGTTACCGTATAATCGGCACACTCTTCAGCTGTTGCGTTACCTAAAGGTGCCATAGCATCGGCATAATTCATGAAGTTATCAAAACCTTTTACACCTTGTCCCGCCGTAGTCATGGTTGGGGATTGTGAAATGGTGTTTACACGGACTTTCTTTTCTTTTCCAAAGAAGTATCCAAAACTACGTGCTACCGACTCTAAATAAGCTTTATTATCGGCCATGTCATTATAATCTGGGAAAACACGCTGCGCTGCCATATAGGTAAGGCCAACAATGCTTCCCCACTCGTTCATAGCATCTTTTTGGTAAAGCACTTGCATAGTTTTATGAAAAGATAAAGCAGAAATATCCCATCCTTTCGTGGTCCAATCGTATTTCTGATCGGTATAGGACTTCCCTTTACGAACATTTACAGACATTCCAATAGCATGTAAAACAAAATCTATTTTCCCGCCAAGAATCTCCATAGACTTTTCTACAAGATTTTCTAAATCTTCTACACTAGTCGCATCTGCAGCGATAACTTCTGAGTTGGTTTTCTTTGCCAGTTCGTCGATTTGCCCCATACGTAATGCTATAGGTGCATTGGTTAATACAAACTCTCCTCCTTCTTCGTGTATACGTTCAGCGGTTTTCCATGCAATTGAATCTTCATTCAATGCTCCAAAGATTATTCCTTTCTTTCCTTTTAATAAATTATAGGCCATAGTATCTAATTTTCATTTGCAATGCGTAAATATACATATATTAATTTAGTAATTCTCTAGCGTGGCTTAAAGCAGATTCGGTTCGATTTTCACCTCCAATCATTCCAGCTATTTCATATACTCGAGCATCGGAATCCAATACTTTAAGATTGGTTACGGTGCTACTTTCTAAATCTTCTTTATAAATTTTAAGGTGTTGCGATCCTTTTGCAGCGATTTGTGGTAGATGGGTAATACAAAGCAACTGCATAGTTTTGCTCATCTCGTCCATAACATTGGCAATTTTTGTAGCAATCTCGCCCGACACTCCTGTATCTATCTCATCGAACACCAAAGTTGGCAACTCTTTATATTGGGCTAAAACCGCTTTTATAGAAAGCATTATTCTGCTTAATTCTCCACCAGATGCAACTCTTTGAATAGGTCCGAACTCCAAGCCTTTATTTGCTGTAAATAAGAGGTTCAACTTGCTTAATCCTGTGGTATTAAAACTTTTATTTTTTTCTAAATTAAATTTAAACTGGGCATTTGGCATTCCTAAGCTTTTCAGCCTAGTTTCCAATTGTTTCTTAAGCATTGGGACAGCCTTTGTACGTCTTTCGTGCAATTGATTTGCTTCGGCAAACAAAACCTCTTCTACTTTAGAAATCTTCTCGGACACTGCTTTAATATCCTTTTCTAAATCTACACTACTTGCCAGCTTACTTTTTAAATCTTCTCGAATTTCAATCAATTCCTCTATGGTTTTAGAAGAATGCTTTTGCTGAAGCTGGTATATTTGCTGTAGACGGGTGTCTAACTTCGATAATGTATGTGGATCGGATTCTTGAGAATCTAAAGCATAAGCCATTGAGTTTTGCAAATCCTCTAGCTCAATAACAATACTGTTAGCGCGTTCCCAAAAACTTTTAAACTCGGAAGAATAGCCTTGGAATCCATTTAACGTTCTACGAACTTCTTTTAACCGTGTCACTGCCCCTATCTCTTCGGCATCTAACTTCTGTAGCACTTCGCTTAATCCTTCTTGAATTTGCTCGAAATTGCGTAACGTCTCATACTCTTCTTCTAAAGCTACAAGTTCCACCTCATCCAAGTTTGCATCGACCAATTCTTGGTATAAAAAGTTTTGATAATCCAACTCTTTTATAGCGATATCATGTGCTTCTTGTAATTCTAGTAGCTTGGATTTTAGCGTAGAAAATTCTTTAAAATTGGTCTGATAGCTTTTTAATATCTCTTGGTTATCTGCTAGAGTGTCGATTACTTCCAGTTGGAATTTATCGGAGAACAAACTAAGTGTTTCGTGCTGACTGTGAATATCTACCAGATGTGGGGCTACAGCTTGTATTTGGGCTAAGGTGACGGGGGTGTCGTTTACAAAAGCCCTAGATTTTCCTTGTGGTAAGAGTTCTCGCCTAATGATGGTGTGATCATCATAATCTAGATCATTGGTTTGAAAGAGACTTTTTAGGTCCATCTTGTTCAATAAGAAAACGGCTTCAATTATGCATTTTTCTTCTGGGTTTTTCAGAGCACTATAATCTGCTCTCTTTCCCAACAGCAACGAAAGCGCTCCTAGAACTATAGATTTACCAGCACCGGTTTCACCCGTTATAGTGGTTAATCCAGACTCTAAGTCCACCTGAATATCTTCTATTAAAGCATAATTTTTTATTGCTAAAGAGACAATCAACGTATTGCGATTTATTGATTAGGTTGCACAATTTTTTCAGGTGTAATATAGCTTATTTTACCAAATTAAAAGCGGATTTCACCCCACTCTTTTCTTTTGGTTGGTGCTATTCTATTTAGGTTATCGATAAGTTGCGCAATATCTACCGATGGCCCGTCGCTAAATATGGTTTGTATTTCATTGCTTTTGGCATCAAAGAAAGTTCGCAATAAGTAAGAGTTTGGTCTTTTATCGTTTACACTTCGCAGCACGGATATAGCTTGGACTATATTTTCTTTTGCTTCTTTTGGATCTTTATGCATCAAATCCAATCCTTGCCTGTGATACAGGTACATTGCCTGGTGAAAGTCACTATAAACCGATGATAGCAACGCATCGTTTAAACTATATCTTGTTTGGGTACCATCGGAAGAGCTCCATCCGGCGTAGTTTCCTCCACTTGCGGTATTTACAATTTGTCTTGCAGTGGCAAAGTAAGGTTCTCCACCATTTTCTTCGAAGGTATCTGCATCCAATCCTAAAATGGTATATAGATGATAGGCTATTATAGATACAATATTGGACTCTGAACTGTTTATATTAAACTCTAAAGCTTCATGCTCGGTATAATCAAAAACAACTTGCCTATCGTTTATATTATAAATTTGTGAAGTATACATACTTCCAAAAACTGGGCGAACAGCTTGTACTTGTAAGGTGGCACGGAAAGTACTCGAATCAAAACTAGAAATCAATAAGGTAAAATCACAGCTTATTCGTTCATGTAATTCGTACCGTTCATTGGTCCAAGATGTATTGTTTATCAATTCGGATAGTTGTTGTTCTAGGGTTTTAAAAACCTGCTGATTTTGCTGTCCGGTTTGCTTGGCATCGATGTGAAAATTAGCATTAAACTCTTGTGCACTAAGAAGGGACACAACGCTTATAAAAAGTAAGCTAACTAGAAATATCTTACGCATGACTATGTTCTACTATATAGTTAAAAATATCTACGGCAACTTCGGTTTTGGTTTTCAAATCGAACTCCTTATACACTCCTTTTTTGTTTATAAGAGTAACTTTATTGGTGTCACCTGCAAAACCTGCACCTGGATCTCGTAATGAGTTTAGTACTATCAGGTCAAGGTTTTTACTTACCAGTTTTCCCTTTGCATTTTCTACTTCATTCTCTGTTTCTAATGCAAAACCGACTAAAAACTGAGAGGTTTTAATCTGACCTAAAGATTTTAAGATGTCTTTGGTCTTGGTTAGTTCCAGATGAAATTCATCTGTTTTCTTCTTGATTTTCTCTTCTCCTACATGCACCGGTGTATAGTCTGCAACAGCTGCACTTAAAATAGCAATATGGCTATCAGCAAAGTGCTTATGCGCTTCATTATACATTTCGGCAGCAGAGGTAACCGCTATACGATGAATGTTCTGGTTTTGTGGCTCTAGATGCACTGGTCCTGAGATAAGTATTACATTAGCTCCTAAATTTGCAGCATGTTCTGCTAAAGCATAGCCCATTTTACCAGAAGAATGATTTCCTATAAAGCGAACCGGATCGATAGCTTCGTAGGTTGGCCCAGCCGTTAAAAGCACGGTTTTCCCTTCTAGTGGCTTTTTATCTTCTTTTAACGCTTGCTGCATAAAGGATATAATGGTTTCAGGTTCCGCCATTCTTCCCTTTCCTACCAAACCGCTTGCCAACTCTCCTTCTTCTGCAGGGATTTGTATATTCCCATAACTTTCTAATAGCTGGAAGTTACGAGCAGTGCTAGGATGAGCATACATATCTAAGTCCATAGCCGGAGCATAAAATATCGGACAGTTTGCCGACATATATACCGCTAACAGAAAATTATCGCAAGCTCCATTAACCATTTTCGATATCGTATTGGCCGTAGCAGGTGCTATAACCATAACATCTGCCCAAAGTGCCAATTCCACATGGTTGTTCCATGTACCATCGGACTCCAGGTCGGTATAAAACTCAGTATAAACTTTATTTTTGGATAGTGTAGATAGTGTGAGTGGTGTAATAAAATTAGTGGCGTCGGGGGTCATAACAACTTTAACCTTAGCGCCATTTTTAACTAGTAGTCGTATTAGACTTGCTACTTTATAAGCAGCAATTCCTCCCGTTACTCCTACTATTACATTTTTATTATTCCACATATTATTTACTTCACACTAATGTCTATTCTTTATCCTCTTCGTCTGTATATCTGTAGTAGATATTGTCTTTCAACCACTCTTCTACTGCCACTGCATGTGCTTTAGGCAAGCTCTCATAGTAACGAGAAACCTCAATTTGCTCACGGTTTTCAAAAATCTCTTCAAGACTTTCATTGTGCATAGCAAATTCATCTAGTTTTTCTAGTAACTCCTTGCGGATATCCAAACTAATTTGCTCGGTTCTTCTCGCCATTATAGCAATAGCTTCAAAAATATTACCTGTAGGCTCTTCAATCTTTAACTTATCTAAAGTTACTGTATTAGTTGGTGCCTTTGATTTTTTAATATCAATCATACTATTATATTTTAACTAGTTAAATCTTCTTTTATTAATACCTCTTCTATTTTACCCAATAGTTCTGCTGCTTCCTCAGCGAACTCCCCTTTATTAAAGTGTTTCTTATATTCGTTATGAAAATCACGTGCCTCTTCCATTCTTTCTTGAACCAAGGAAGGAAGACTATGTTTAGCAAGTAAGTAGGCTGATTCTGTACGACGCAAGTAAGCTTCTTCTTGGAAGTCGGATCCTGGGTATTTTCTTATAAAAACATCGAAACTCGCAATAGCTGCTTTGTAGTCCATAATCCTTAAATATTGCTTGGCAATCTCAAACTCTTTGCGTTGCAATTTTTTCTGCAATTCTGCCGACATTTCGTTGGCCTTGTCGTGATATGGCGAGTCGGAATAATTGGTAAGGAAATCTTGTACTTTTTCTAATGCTATTTTCGTATCCTCTTGATCTAATGTGTACCTAGGCGATAAGAGATAATAACTTTCTATAGAACGAAACGCTGCTACGTCTGCACTATCATTTTCTGGATAAGATGCTGTAAAACGCTCATAATTATAGCTTGCTGCATAATAATCCTTTAATCTATATAAATTGGTAGCATAAAAATATTGAACACGCTCTGCCTCAGGCCTCCCTCTATAAGCTGGAACAACCTGCTCGTAAAGTCGAAGTGACTTTCTATACTTCCCTGCTTGGAACAAGGAATCGGCCATGCTGTATTTTTTCGCAATATCGGTTTCTTTCAACACTTTTTGGTACTCACTACAAGACACCAAGGCGGTTGCTAAACAAAGTAATAATATTATTGATCTCATAGGCATAGGATACATCCTGCAAAGGTAATTATTATATTTGACACTTTAAAAATTTCTTTCTACTTCCATATAGTACAGCCTTATTAGTTTTCTATTTGCTTTAGGGCTGTTTCGATTTTCCTTGCCAATCCATCACTAACCTTCACTAAAGGCAATCGTACTACGTTTTCACTAATTCCTTTTTGGGATAGCACGTATTTTATTCCAGCAGGATTTCCCTCTTCAAAAATATAATCGATAATTGGCATTAGCTTATAATGCAGTTGGAATGCTTTTTTCACTTCGTCTTTTTGTGCTAAGTGTACCATATCTGCAAATGGTTTTGTAACCCCTTGGCCAATTACCGAAATAACCCCAGCGCCACCAGCAACTATAAGTGGTAGCGCTAAGTTATCGTCCCCTGAAATCACCAAGAAATCCTCAGGTACTATACGTAACAATCGCAACACTTGATCCATATCGCCAGCTGCTTCTTTAACTCCTATAATATTCTCAAAGTCGATTGCTAATCTTAGAACTGTTTCAGGCGCAATATTGGAACTTGTACGACCTGGAACATTATAAAGAATTATAGGCTTTGAACTAACTTCCGCCAGCGCTTTATAATGTTGGTAAATTCCTTCTTGCGTAGGCTTGTTGTAGTATGGTGAGACAGATAATACCGCATGGAAGTCAGATAAATCAGTATTTTCTAAATCTTCTACTACCGATTGGGTATTATTACCCCCTACCCCCAAAACCAGTGGCAGCTTACCTAAAGCAGCATTTTTCACGGTATCTATTACTATTTTCTTCTCCTCCGCATTCAGTGTAACGCTTTCTCCAGTAGTTCCAAGTACCACTAAGTAGTCCGTTCCGTTATCGATATTATGCTGCACCAAACGAGTTAATGCTTGGGTATCTACCGAGAAATCATTTTTAAATGGCGTAATCAAGGCAACCCCCATTCCGCGTAAGCTATTTGTTTTCATAATTATTAATATTTTTAAAATTAATCTTTTTAAATCTTCTACATGCAATTAGCTTTCCAAAAAGCTTAAGAAGTCCTCTTCATTTACAATCTGTACACCCCTATCCTCTGCTTGTTTCAATTTGCTTGGTCCCATGTTATCGCCAGCTACGAGCATCGTAGTTCTTCCTGAAATTGAAGAAGTAACTTTCCCACCATTATCCTCGATTAGCTTTCTGAGATCCTTTCGACTTATCTTATGAAAAACTCCAGAGATTACAAAAGTACTACCAGCTAATTTATCGGATTTACCTGCTAGTTCTTCCGCATCGATTTGCATTTGTAAACCATAAGTTTTTAGTCGCTCAACGATTTCTCTATTTTTTTCGTCGGCAAAAAACTGAGAAACGCTAGTTGCAATAGACTCCCCTACTTCGTCTACTTTAAGCAAGTCTTCTTTTGTTGCGTTTTCTAAGGCGCTGATAGAGTGATAATGTTGTGCTAGTTTCTTTGCTACTGTTTCTCCTACATAACGGATACCTAGGCCATATAGTACACGTTCGAAAGGAATTTTCTTGGAATCTTCTATCCCCTGTATCAAATTGTTAGCACTACGCTCTGCCATCCTTTCCAACGGAAGGATTTGTTCTTTTTTAAGTTCATACAAATCTGCTGGAGACTCGATTAAATGGTTATCTACTAACAGCCCAACCGTTTCATCGCCTAGGCCCTGAACATCCATTGCCCTCCTAGATATAAAATGCTGGATTCTACCTTTTATCTGAGGTGGACAACCAGCTTCGTTTGGACAATAATGTAGTACTTCGCCTTCGGCACGAACTAATTCTGTGTCACATTCTGGACAGTTTTCGATGTATTGAATCGGTTTACTATCGGCCTGGCGCTTGGTGTAATCTACTCCGAGGATTTTCGGAATGATCTCTCCACCTTTCTCTACAAATACGGTATCGCCGATTCTAACATCTACCCTTTCTATTTGATCGGCATTATGCAAGGAAGCTCTTCTTACCGTAGTTCCATCTATTTCTACTGGCTCTAGATTTGCCACTGGAGTAACCGCTCCAGTTCTACCAACTTGATAAGTAATAGAGTTTAGGATGGTGGATACCTGCGTAGCCTTAAACTTATAGGACATAGCCCATCTAGGTGCTTTAGCTGTAAATCCTAATTCATCTTGCTGATGGAGGTTATTTACCTTAACCACAATTCCATCGATTTCAAACGGCAAGGTCATACGACGTTCCTCCCAATAGGATATATATTCTAGCACCTCATCCATGGACTTGGCCTCAGTGGTATCATCGGAAACTTTGAAGCCCCATGACTTGGCTTTTTTCAATAATTCCACGTGCGAATCTCCGATATGCTCATCGGAAACTATAGCAAAGATAAAACAGTCCAATGGTCGTTTGGAAACCTCTGTACTGTCTTGCAGTTTTAGAGTGCCTGAGGCAGTGTTTCTTGGGTTTCTAAATAAATCTAATCCTTCTTTTTCTCGCGCTCTATTTAACTCAGCGAATCCTAATAAAGGCATTATAATCTCTCCTCGCACATCGAAACGCGAAGGATAATCACCTTGCAGTACTAAAGGTACAGAAGGAATGGTTTTAATATTATTGGTTACATCGTCGCCTTGAGTTCCATCACCACGAGTTACAGCACGTAGTAACTTTCCGTCTTCGTAGATAATACTTATTGAGGCTCCATCAAATTTTAATTCGCAAGAGTACGTTACCTCACCACCAATACTTCGCTGCACTCTCTTTTCCCAATCCCTCATGTCGTCTACAGAATAAGAGTTGGAAAGCGAATACATTGGGGTGTCGTGCACTACGGTAGGAAAAAGCTTGGTGATCGATCCGCCTACGCGCATGGTAGGTGAGTTGGGATCTAAGAACTCGGGATGTTGCTTTTCTAATTCCTGAAGTTCTTCCAAAAGCTTATCAAACTCGTAATCCGATATCGAAGGGTTATCTAACACATAATATCGGTGATTATGTTCATGTAATTCCTTTCGTAAAGCTTCTATCCTTTGTTTTACTTGCATATTCATTTACTTACTCTATATCTGTTTACTATTTTATTCTATTTAAAGAGTCTAACTGACGCCTTAAGCATCATTTCTATCTTCGGCAACGCATCATTCGATCTCGGCCAAAGATATCTTTTTTTACTTGATTATTCTTCCAGCCTTTTTCTTTGGCTAATTTTATAATATCTTCTGCAAAGCGTTCATTGATTTCAAAATAAACACTCCCCTCTTCTTTTACCGATTCCTTAGCCACATCCAATATTCTGTCGTAAAATATAAGTGGATTGGAATCCTCAACAAACAGAGCTAAGTCGGGCTCGTAATCCAAAACATTTGCTCGCATTTCTGATTTTTCAGTTTCACATACATAAGGTGGATTGGAAACTATAAAGTCCAACCCTTCTTTTGGCAGGCTGTTTTTTAAAATATCTAGTTGTAAAACTTCCATTGGTAATCCCAATTCCTTTACATTTTGCCTTACTACTTCAAGTGCTTCTTTTGAAACATCTACAGCGGTTATTTCTGCATTTGCCAAATTGTTTTTTAAAGCTAAAGCAATACAACCACTTCCTGTGCCAATATCTACTCCCTTAACCTTAGTAGTTTTTGCATCTAAATCCGATAAAATCCACGACACCAACTCCTCTGTCTCTGGTCTTGGTATTAACGTAGCTGGACTTACGTTTAACGATAAACCGTAGAAACTAGTTTTGCCAAGAATATACTGAATAGGCTCTTGTTTTGATAATCTATCCAACACCCTATGCAATTGGTCCAACTCCGAATCCGGTATTATTTCGTGAGCACGCAAGGCTGCTTCTACACGACTGATACCCATACAATCTTCGAGCAATATTCCATACATACCTGCTATTTCTGTTTTTGGATAAATAGCTTGCAGTCGGTTATAAAACTCTTGCCTAAATTCAATTAGCTTCACTGTTTAAAATTTTGGATAACAAAATTAGCATTTAATAAACTGTATTTCCCTCTAAGCACCAACTAAAATTAAATATTCTCGTTGGTGGTTTGCTTCTAACAACATCTTATCCATCATAAAGGAACCTTTATTTTCTATTAAAATAAGGTTGATTTATTTTCTTGTATTTTTGTCCAATAAACTTTCTATAAATGAACAACACTTCACTAGAAGACAAGAAGTATATTTTACGCTGTATTCAATTAGCGAAAAATGGTTTTGGCACCACCTATCCCAATCCAATGGTAGGCTGTGTAATTGTGCACAACAAAAAAATCATAGGGGAAGGTTGGCACTATAAAAGCGGGACACCCCATGCCGAAGTAATGGCTATAAACTCTGTGAAAGATAAAAAGCTATTATCGGAAGCTACCCTGTATGTGAGTTTAGAACCTTGCAGTTATACTGGAAAAACCCCTCCTTGCTCGGATTTAATTATAGAAAATAAAATTCCTCGAGTCGTAGTCGGTAGCACCGATCCTCATCCTAATGTTTCTGGGAAAGGTGTAAAGCGACTAAAAAAAGCAGGTATCCAAGTAAAAAGCGGAGTTTGCAAATTAGAATGCGATGAGCTAAACAAAAGGTTCTTTACGTTCCATACGAAAAAGCGACCATATATACTGCTGAAGTGGGCTGCGACTAAGGATGGGTACATCGCACCCTTAGAGCAAGACGAAGGGAAGCCTTTTTGGATCACCACGCCTATTTCCAAACAACTAGTGCATGTTTGGCGCAGCCAAGAGGCTAGTATTTTGGTAGGAACTAATACTGTCATAAAAGACAATCCACGGTTGGATACGCGTGAGGTGTATGGCAATAATCCTGTGCGATTAACTATAGACAGAAATTTAAAAACACCTAGTGGTCATGCTTTATTAAAAAACGATATCCCAACCGTCGTTTTCACATCCAAATCAAAAAAATCTCTCGATAACCTTCATTATGAAAAAATAGATTGGTCTAAAAGCATTCCAGAGCAAATCCTAGCTTATTGCTATGAAAACCAATTGCAATCCATTCTAATCGAAGGTGGTACAAAATTATTACAAAGTTTTATTGATGCAAACCTATGGGATGAAGCTCGTGTATTCACAGGAGAAAGTTTGCTGAAAAGGGGAATCTCGCAACCCAAATTAAACACCTTTCCATATATGGTAAAAAACTCTGGTGAAGATTCTTTGTCCTATTATAAAAATATAATGCAAGAATAGTATTAGTTTCGAAAAAAGAAGTTTTGATTATATCCTTGTAGATTGTAAAAACCTAGGTAAAATTAATCTCTTCTTTTCATGTGTTTCAAGGAGTTTCGAATTTAGAAACTACCTAAGCAACAATAAACCATCATTACATTGAAAAACAAGTTTTTTGGAAGCATTCTCATTGTAGCGGGAACTACAATAGGCGGCGGCATGTTGGCCATGCCCATTATATCGGCTGCAGTTGGATACAGAGCAATTGCACTCATTTTAATCGGCGTTTGGCTTATAATGAGTTACACCGCATTACTATTTGTTGAGATTTATCAATACACTTCCATCAAAGAAGGCTTCAACACCCTCACTCATAAATATTTAGGGAACTGGGCAAGCCTTACTACAGGTATATGCATGATGGCATTGATGTATGCTTTGTTAGCTGCTTACATTTCTGGAGGAGGAGATGTGCTTACCGAAAACATGAGTCAGTGGCTAAATATAAAAGTTCCGCCGGAATTGGGGATTCTACTTTTTGCATTGCTATTTGGCAGTATCGTATCTTTAGGCACAAGGATTATAGATGTTTTTAATAAATGGATTTTCATCATCAAAATTATCTTTCTAACGATTGTATTAGTTTTGTTGGCCCCTCAAATACACTATGTAAACTTGCTTAGTTTACCGATAAGCAAAGCGTCCATACTTTTAGTTCTCCCAGTGATATTTACCTCTTTCGGCTTTCATGTGAACATACCTAGCATAGTGGATTATATGGACGGTGATCAACGAAAACTAAAGCGCATTGTAATAATAGGCAGTGCTATTCCCTTAGCTATTTATTTACTATGGCAGCTTATGGTACTGGGAAGCATAGAGCAGTATGCTTTTTTAAGCATCCTTGAAAACCAATCTAGCATTCAAGGATTATTAGTAGCGATAAGAAAAATGGTGCAGCTACCCATCATAAATATTTCGTTTAATGTTTTTGCAGCAGCAGCACTCGTCACCTCCTTCTTAGGAGTATCTCTAGGTCTTTTTGACTATATAGCCGACCTGACGGTAAAGCACAAGCAAATAAATAAAACCTTTATTGTAAGCCTATTGACCTTTGTACCGCCAGTAACTTTTGCTTTGTTTTATCCAGAAGGATTTGTTCTAGCTTTAGGTTATGCTGCTATTCCTTTGGTGTTTTTGGTGTTATTTCTACCAGTATTTCTAATTAACAGACTCTATCGCATTAAAAACATTAAAGTGTCTTGGCGAAAGAGATTAATTCTTTTAACTATAGTCTGTGTAGGAATTCTACTGATTCTTCTACAAATTGGAATTGCAACTGGGTTTATAGCAAATTAAAAGCACAACCCCCTATTCAATTGCTTTTAGAATATTCTACTTTGCACATAAATCTTATAGATTTTGTATCTTTGCAAATCTATGGATGAAATTAGAGATACGTACCGCACGATTACAAAACCTTCCCCTGAAACCTTATACAGAGAAAAAGGAAGTAGGTTTTTAGGCTTTGCTTTTCCCGTTACCAATGAAGATCAAATAAAGGAGCACCTTGATGCGTTAAAAAAAGAACATCACAGTGCACGCCACTGGTGTTACGCATGGCAATTAGGAAAAGGTTACGAGCATTATCGGGCTAATGACGATGGCGAACCATCTAATAGTGCTGGAATGCCGATTTATGGACAAATTCAAGCTTTTGACCTCACCAATGTTTTGGTGGTGTCGGTTCGATATTTTGGTGGGACAAAATTAGGTGTGGGTGGCTTAATTCAAGCATATAAAACCAGTGCGCAACTAGCCTTAGAAGCGTCGAATATTGTAGAACGCACCATAGATGTACCATTTCGCCTTAAGTTTGACTACCCAGAAATGGATATCGTAATGCGTACGATTAAGGACAAAGATTTAAAAATCATAGATCAAAATTTAGGTCTAGATGCTGAAATCGACATTGCGGTTCGTAAGAAAGATGCAGAAAAGATTTTTCAACTTTTCGAGAGCATTTACAAAGTAGAAATAAAAAGTTTAGAATGATTCTAAACTAGCTCTTTTATCCTCTTGATTAAGTAGTCTGGAGCACGTCTTATTTTACCAGTTTTTTTGTCGACAAATGCAAGGGAAGTTTCCGCCTTACAAAGCAACCGTTCTTCTTGGTTATGAACCTCATACAGAAATGTAATTTTAGCGGTTGGTAACTCTTTTAATCGGGTTGTAACTCGAATAAGATCATCGTAGCCTGCAGGGTGTTTATAATCTATTTTTAACTGTACTACTGGAAGCATAATACCCGAATCCTCCAACCCCTTGTAAGTGTACCCAATGTCGCGTAGCCACTCGGTTCTCCCTTCTTCAAGGTATAGTGAATAGTTGCCATAATACACCACTCCCATGGCATCGGTTTCGCCATATCTAATTCTAATTTCTATCGCTTTACTTAACATATTTTTGTATATTCGTTTAGATTGCAAAATAATTGTATACGAAGTTAAAATATTACCTTCTCATGGACAAAAAAAAATGAAATGTCAAGCGAATTTCCATTTTTTTGTTCCCTATTTTGTTCACATATTTGCAATTCAAAAGTAAGGCCTAAATATTCCAAAATTGTCATATTTTGGTTTTACTTTTACGGAAATTAAATAATCAATCGATAACCATATTTTTATAATGACCAAAAGAACTGCGGAATCAGTTTGGAGTAACTGTTTAGCATTTATCCAAGATAATGTTTCTTCCCAAGCGTATATTACGTGGTTTGAGCCTATTAAGGCTGTTCGATTGGTCGATGATTCTCTACATATAAAAGTTCCTAGCCAATTCTTTTACGAGTGGTTAGAAGAACACTACGTTAAGTTACTAAAAGTAGCATTAACAAAAGAGTTAGGCCCTAATGCAAAGTTGGTTTATGCCATAAAGATGGAAAACACCTATGGCAATAAAGCACCTTATACAGAAAACCTACCTAGCTCAAATCGACAGAAACCACGTTCGCAAGACGTTGATCTTCCACCGAGGAAAAAAGATGATGACACGATAAAGAACCCGTTTGTCATACCTGGCATTAGAAATATAAAAATCGATGCCCAGCTAAACCCAAACTATAATTTTGATAGGTTTCTAGAAGGCGAATCCAACCGACTTGCTAGATCGGCAGGAATGGCTGTTGCAAACAAACCTGGAGGAACATCGTTTAACCCTCTTTTGATTTTTGGTGGTGTTGGATTAGGTAAAACGCATTTAGCACAGGCAATTGGACTCGAGGTAAAAGAAAAGCATCCAGAAAAAACAGTGCTATACATTACCTCAGAAAAGTTTACTCAACAGTACATTGATGCTGTACGTAGAAATGCTCGTACCGACTTTATACACTTTTACCAAGTAATAGATGTACTTATTGTAGACGATATTCAAATGCTATCGGGGAAAGCTGGAACTCAGGAAGTGTTTTTCCATATTTTTAATCACTTACATCAAAACGGAAAACAAGTGGTGATGACAAGTGATAAGTCTCCAGTAGATATGATGGATATTGAAAAGCGACTCTTGTCTCGATTTAAGTGGGGCTTATCGGCAGAACTTCATAATCCAAACTTCGATACGCGTAAACGAATTATTCTAGATAAGCTTTATCAGGATGGTGTGGAAATGCCAGAGGAAATAATCGACTATCTAGCCAACAATATTACCACCAATGTTCGTGAAATTGAAGGAGCACTTATCTCTTTAATAGCACATGCTACGCTAGATAAACAAGAGGTAACAATAGACCTTGCTAAGCGAATTATTAAGAGTTACGTTAAGACTACCAAAAAAGAAATGTCTATAGATTTCATCCAGGAAATCGTAAGCGACTATTTCGATTTAGATGTAGAAACTCTTAAATCAAAAACAAGAAAGCGTCATATTGTTCAAGCTAGGCAAATTTCGATGTATTTCGCCAAGAAGTTCACAAAAGCATCTCTTGCTTCCATTGGTTCTCACACCGGAAAAAGAGACCACTCTACTGTAATTCATGCATGCAGAACAGTAGATAATTTAAGCTCGACCGATAAAGAGTTTAAAAAATATGTAGACGAGCTAGATAAAAAGCTCACCATGCACAACTAAGTAAAATATATTTCCATGCAAAAGAAAGTATTGATGGTTTGTCTTGGCAATATTTGTAGATCGCCATTGGCAGAAGGTATTCTTGCTTCTAAAGTAGATGCCGACAAAGTGCTAGTAGACTCTGCTGGCACCAGCGATTGGCATGTAGGAAAACAACCAGACCCAAGAAGTATTGAAGTTGCAGAGCAGTTTGGAATCGATATATCCCATCAAAAGGCCAGACAATTCACTGTGTCGGACTTCGATAGATTTGATAAGATTTATGTAATGGATAATTCCAATTACGAGAATGTTATTGCTCTTGCAAGAAATGAAGCAGATAAAAAGAAAGTAGAACGAATTTTAAACGAAGTTTCACCTGGTAAAAACCTAGAGGTTCCAGACCCTTATTACGGTGGAGATTCAGGTTTTATTAAAGTCTATAAAATGCTAGATGAAGCATTCGAAATAGTAGCAGAAAAACTGTCGAATTAATTTCATTACCGATATAATGACCACTACAAAGGGTAAGCTTTTTATGATTCCTCAGCCCCTTGGCGATACCTCATCGCTAGATAATTTATCGCCACTGGTAAGGAAGACTATTTTAAAGTTAGATCATTTTATCGTTGAAAATGAAAAGGCTGGTCGTCGTTTTATAAAAAGAATATGCCCAGAAAAGCCACAAAGTGAATTAAAGCTCCAAAGCTTAAATAAATTTACCGAGCCTCATGAAATGGATACTATGCTCGCACCTTGCTTAGCTGGTCACTCTATGGGAATGATAAGCGACGCTGGATGTCCGGGAGTAGCAGATCCTGGTGCTGAAATTGCAGCAAAAGCACATGAGAATGGTATAAAAGTAGTTCCTCTTGTTGGCCCATCCTCTATTCTCTTAGCGTTGATGGGAAGTGGATTAAATGGTCAATCATTTTCGTTTCATGGATATTTACCTATCGACAAGAACCAACGAAGAAGAGTCATTCGTAAGTTGGAGAGTGACTCAGAAGCATCTAATCAAACACAGTTATTTATAGAGACGCCCTATCGGAATAACGATATGCTGAAATCTCTACTTCAGGCATTACATCCGAATACTAAGCTTTGTATTGCTTGCGATTTAAATATGGATACAGAATATATAGAAACAAAGCCTGTTGGTAAATGGATTGGTAATACACCTGATTTACACAAAAGGCCTTGTATATTCCTATTTCAAAAAGATCGGTCTTTTAAATACTAACAATCGCATTTTTATCTGCTGGGATAAACGATGTATCGTATCCAGAGAAACGCTTTAAGTAGTATTGTAATGAAGTACCAAAAGCATCGTTTACTTGATGCGCACCACGAGTACGTAAAAACTTCCTAACGTTTCCTGCCCCAGCCAAATGCGCTGCTGCTAAAACCCCAGACTCGGTTATCTCGACACCATTTATTACTTCGCCCTCGTATTTATTTATATAATTCCTAAGCAACCATTTATTTCTTGCCGTATAGGCTAAAAAGGCTTCTTCCTGAAGTTTGGCATTCTTTCTAAACTCTTCGATATCGGTAATACCTATAGCATTTAACGAGTTAGGAGCAAATTGGTACTTTCCAACGTAACCGTAGCTATTTATTATATCATAAATCCCTTGCGATTCTTTGAAAGCAAGTGCTTCTTTAAAACCAACGTAAGTTTTTCCTAATTGTAAAACATTTGTTGAATTCAAACTTTCCTTTGCATCTTCTAAGGTCAGAACTTTATACTGTAAACCTGAATCAACATACCATTTTTCACTTAGACTAAAGCTTTCTTTAGATACACAAGCTTGTAATGCCCAAAGAAAAGCGATTGCTATAACAAGCAAAAACGCATTTACTATTTTATTCATAATAATTAATTTCCACCTAGATTCAACATCTATTATTGGTGATAATTAGGCAAACTTACGAATATTTTACAATATGCTAAAACCTTAGGTATGTTTAACGCTTTGAAACAAAATTTTAAGAGAACAGAAAGCTAGGGTTTATTACAGTTTTTGTTGGGATATCCACCGTATATATTGCTGTCTGTTTCGAATGTGTTCGGCATGACTTCTTGCAAAAATATGATAGCCAAAGTTAGAAGTGTCGGCTACGAAATATAAATAATTGTGTTTCTCAGGAAATAAAACCGCATCGATAGATGAAATATCTGGCATGGCAATCACTCCTTTAGGAATACCTGCGTACATATAAGTGTTATATGGAGAATCAATTTCAAGATGTTGGTATAGCACACGCTTAATCACTTGATCAAAATCATTATCTGTATCCTTTATGGCATAAATAACCGTAGGATCGGCTTGTAGCTTCATATTTAACTTTAATCTATTTAAATATACTCCAGCTACTTTTGGACGCTCTTCTACTTTTACAGTTTCCTTCTGTACTATAGCTGCAAGTGAAATCACCTCTTCTCGTTGTAACCCTAACTCTTTGGCTGCATTTTGACGACGTTCATTCCAGAATCTATCGTATTCCTTTTTCATTCTATCGCGAAACTGCTCGCCTGAGGTATTCCAATAAAACTCATATGTATTTGGAATATACATAGCTAGTGCATTGGTAATGTCTAGTCCTTCTTTCTTTAAAAAAACGGTGTCTTGCATAGCTTCAATCAACTCTAAACTATCAGCTTCAATTTGTTTGGCTACATGACCTGCTAAATTCTCTAGTCGTTCTTGATTATTAAACTTCAAAGAAATCGGCTCGTTTTTACTGCGTAATACATCAATAATCTCAAGATTGGTCATATCCTTCTTAATAATATAGCGACCCGGACGGATATTACTGCTGTATTTTTTTTGATCGGCAACAATCTCCAAACTATGAACATCCTTAACCAATGGCTCCATTACTTCTAATACGTCTTTCATAGAAGAGTTGGTAGCAATAAACACTTGTGCAGTTTCTTGTTCGAAAGTGGTATTGGGTACCAGAACAGTCTTATACACATAGTAAGAGAAAACTCCCATAATAACCAGTCCCAATAAAGCGACACCCCATAAAATTCTTTTAATGTACATCCTTAATCAATTGATATATAAATTCATCTTTAAACTCTCCTTGTTGGAAAATCCAATCTTTTTTCACTCCTGATTTAGTAAAACCTGCTTTTTCAAAAAGCTTTATACTAGCCATATTATCCTCGGTTATCGTAGCATGTACTTGATGCACATTAGCATGCGTAAAGGCATAACCTACACAAAGCTTTATAGCTTCGGATGCATAGCCTTTTTGTCTATCCTTCTCTTCATCGATCACTATTCCTATTCCTACTCTAAAGTGTCTAGGCTCAAAATCGAAAAGATCTACAAAGCCTATTGGCTCCTTAGTTTCATTCTCACAAATAACCATGCGAAGTTGTTTCGCCTCGTATATGTCTAAATGAGCATTTTCTAAATATTGCGATAGTATAAAACGAGAAAATGGTGCATGCGTATTGCTTACTTCCCAAATAGCCTCATTGTTTTCTACTTTATACAAATAGTCTAAATCCATTGGCTCTAAAGCCCTCAAAAATATCTTCTCACCTTCCAATGTGTTTATCTCTTCCATATTACATTTAAAACTTGACTTTGCTTTCCAAATTAAACCAGATTTCTACAAACGCCGTATTCCTAAAACACCAACTCTCCCATTACTCTATTAAAATTCAAAGTAGTCGAAGCATTTGCAAGTATACATGATTTCTTATATATAGGCACTTTACGCAATCTATTTTGATATATAACAATAAAATGTTCTCTACTAAAAATGTTACAAAAGCAAATGTAGATGCAGTTGGCACCATGTATTTAGCATTCTATCTTCACATTGCCCATTGTAAAATACCATATCGGACCGTATTTCATCAAGGGATAATTACTCCTTTTTATGTCAAATCGTCAATGGCACAACTTTTGAATACTTCTAAAGCAGTATTTATCTTAGACTTAATGTTAATTTTCAACCAACTACTCGATTTTGGTAACTTGCTAATTGCAAAATGTTCTATTCGTGTGGCAAAGATATCAAATGTAAAGCGTGTAGTTTTAGAACAGGTCCAGTTAATTGTTTGTTAATTCACTGTTCTTTAATTATTCTAAAATAAGCAACTATATAGATTTAAATTATATAATTCGTTAACCCTCAAAATAAATAGACTAGTTATGACAAAAAACAATTTTCGTTTAGTGTTTATAGCCTTACTAGCTGGAGCCTTGACTCTGCTAGGTTACAAATATTTTTTTGAAACCAACCAACCCACTCCTATTGTTCAGACCGATGAATCTGGAATTAGGGTATTTCCTACTCAGTATCGGGAAACTGTACCCTATCAGACACCAGATTTAACTAGAGCTGCTGAAGAAACAGTGAATGCTGTTGTACACGTTAAAAATACATCTATAGTAGACAATCAGCCAAGAAACCTCTTTGAGTTTTTCTATGGAGGCGGTCAACCAAGAGCGCGAGTTGGTACAGGTAGCGGTGTAATTATTTCACCAGACGGATATATTATAACCAACAACCATGTTATAGAAAACGCTACTAAATTAGAAATCACATTAAATAACAATGAGATTTACGAAGCGACCGTTGTAGGTACCGATCCTACCACCGATATTGCTTTGTTAAAAATAGACGGGGACGAACCTTTTTTATATATACCTTTTGGAGATTCCGATACTATACGACTTGGCGAATGGGTTTTAGCAGTAGGAAATCCTTTTAATTTAAACTCAACGGTAACCGCTGGAATTGTAAGTGCTAAAGCTAGAAACTTACACAACTTCGATAAATCACCATCTTCTTTTATTCAAACCGATGCGGCAGTAAACCGAGGTAATAGCGGTGGTGCTTTAGTAAATGCTAATGGAGATTTAATAGGAATAAACACTGCTATCACATCCGAAACCGGATCGTATGTAGGATATGCTTTTGCAGTACCTAGTAATATTGCCAAAAAAGTAATAGAAGATATTCTCGAGTATGGAAATGTTCAGCGCGTTTTATTAGGGATTAGTGGTTCAGAATTAAACTCTAAAATAGCCAAAGAACTTGGGGTTTCTTCCACGCAAGGAGTGTATGTAGGAGGTATAGAAGCTGAAAGTGGTGCTGCTAAAGCTGGAGTTGAAATAGGCGATGTAATTCAAAAGATTGATAACATACAAATAAGTAAGTTCTCCGATCTTACAGGTTATTTAAATTCCAAACGACCAAATGATAAAGTAAAACTCCACGTTCTTCGTGGTGATGAAAATATTCAAATGAAAGTAACTTTATTAAAAGTAGAGAAACACGCTATTCCAGAATTGGGAATAGAAGTAAAGGAAGCACCTAAAGAGTTATTAAAAGAACAGGGACTAAAGAATGGTGTACTGATTTCTGGTGTTTTAGCGCCCGAACTTCGTTCTTATCAATTAGAAGGAGCCATTATAACCAAGATAAATGATAAAGAGGTTAACAGTGTAGCCAACGTTAAATCCATTCTGCAAAACCGTAGCCCTCGAGAAAGCCTTGCCATACAATTTAAAACGCAATCTGGCGAAACGCATACTTTCATTTTCCGATAATTTAATACATTATTAAAACCCTAATCGTCTGTGCAAAAATGCACAGACGATTTTATTTTTAAAACATCCTAACAAAATGCATATAAAGTGTTATTTTTGCATGAAAATTTAAACCTTTTTAAACAACACAACTATTATGAGTTTTGAGGAAACGTATGAGAAGCAGCTTTCTCACCAAACTGATCGCCGTAAAGCTACGGTAGAGTTAATTCAAATTGTAGGAGATTTATGGTATGATAGATCTATTGAATTAGTTCTTTTCCGAAATCAAATTGTAGATAGAAATGTTAGTCAAATACTACATCTACATGAGTATGCAGAAGACTTTGTAGGAAAGTCTATCTCTATTTTTGATACGGTTGAAGTCGCTAAGGCCATTCAAACCTTAGATATTTGTCCGGCAAGAATAGACATAGGAAAGCTTACTTACGAATATCTCGCAGAAGGTGCAGAACATCAAAACGCAACTGCATTTGTAGCCAAGACTTTTAAAGGGGCATCTAATGATGATATTACCCCTAAAGATGTAGTATTGTATGGATTTGGACGAATTGGTCGTTTGCTAGCAAGAGAAATTATTACACTAACTGGAAATGGAATTCAATTACGTCTTCGTGCTATAGTGGTTCGAGGTGACATAAATGAGCAGGTTCTAGAGAAACGTGCTTCTTTATTGCAGCAAGACTCTGTACACGGATCATTCCCTGGTACAGTAAAGGCCGATATAGAAAGTCAATCACTTATTATTAATGGCATTCCTGTTAAAGTTATCTCGGCAAATAGCCCAGATGAAATAGACTATACTAAATACGGAATAAAAGATGCTCTTATTATAGACAATACCGGTGCATTTAGAGATGAGGAAGCACTTGGATTACACTTAAAGGCAAAAGGAGCAGATAAGGTATTACTAACCGCACCAGGAAAAGGAATACCGAATATTGTTCATGGCGTAAACCACCTAGAGCACGATCCGAAGAAAGTAAATATTTTCTCTGCTGCATCTTGTACAACAAACGCTATTACACCAATACTGAAAGTAGTAGATGAAGCATATGGCGTAAAACGAGGGCATCTAGAAACGATTCATGCTTATACCAACGACCAAAACTTGGTAGACAATATGCACAGTAAGTACCGTAGAGGACGTGCTGCAGCGATGAATATGGTAATTACTGAAACAGGTGCAGGAAGTGCAGTAGCAAAAGCATTACCAGCATTAGAAGGTAAACTAACCTCCAATGCAATTCGTGTTCCAGTACCAAACGGTTCTTTAGCTATTCTTAATTTAGAGTTAGAAAAAGAAACAGACTTGGAGGCGATGAATAACTTAATGAAAGACAGTGCGCTACAAGGAGACCTAGTAGAGCAAATTCAATATTCTACCAGCAACGAATTGGTATCTAACGACATCATAGGTAGTTCTGCTGCATCTATTTACGACAGTAAAGCTACCATAGTAAACAGTGATGGTAAAAATGCTGTTCTTTATATTTGGTACGATAACGAGTATGGTTATAGCCATCAAGTAGTTCGTCTTGCTAAGTATATTGCACAAGTACGTCGTTTTACCTATTACTAAAACAACGTAAAACCTATAAAACGATGGAAGGAGTTCGCTCCTCCATCGTTTTTTTATTTAGTTTTGTCTGCAACCGATAAAATACATCTCTTATGCGAATCGATATTCTTACCGCTGTACCCGATCTTATAACTAGTCCCTTTGAATCTTCTATTCTAAAAATAGCAATAGAAAAAGGTCTTGTTTCGGTACACATTCATAATCTACGCGACTATTCTAGCAATAATTACAAGCAAATAGATGATTACCAATACGGTGGCGGTGCAGGGATGGTTTTGATGATAGAACCAATCGATAAGTGTATTACTAAGCTAAAATCGGAACGCGATTACGATGAAATAATATATATGACACCAGATGGAGAGCCTTTTAAACAAGGCCATGCCAATGAGTTGTCGTTAAAAAAGAATATTATGATTCTTTGTGGTCATTATAAAGGCGTTGACCAACGCATTCGCGATCAATTTATAACAAGAGAAATATCTATTGGCGATTATGTACTAAGTGGTGGTGAACTAGCCGCTGTAGTAGTTAGCGATGCTATAATTCGCTTGTTGCCAGGTGTTTTAGGCGATGAAACAAGCGCTTTGACCGACTCATTTCAAGATGATTTATTAGCCCCACCAATTTACACACGCCCTGCAGAATATAAAGGATGGAAAGTTCCAGATGTGCTACTGAGTGGAAATTTTGCTAAAATTGAAAAGTGGAGAGAGGACGAAGCTTTAAAAAGAACTAAAAAACTCCGTCCTGATTTATTAGATGATTAGTTTTATCGATTTTATAAACTAGCGGCTCTTTCCTTAGCCTCATAAAATTCTTTCATCATATTTTCTACAATTTCCCCTGCAGGTAAAATACTATCTAGTTGACTTGAGACCTGTCCGATTTCCAGTTCTCCCTGCTCTAAATCTCCTTCAAACATACCACGTTTAGCTCGCGCCCTACCTAATAGTTCAATCAACTGATCTCTAGTAGGACTTTGGGCATAAAGCGCTTCTATCTCTTCGTAGAACTTGTTTTTTATTAATCGAACTGGTGCTAACTCTTTTAAAGTTAAAATAGTATCGCCTTCCTTTGCTTCTACCACTCGTTGCTTAAATGCTTCGTGCGCACTAGACTCCTCGCTAGCAACAAACCTACTTCCAACCTGTACTCCATCTGCACCTAATACCATAGTAGCCAACATTGCTTGTCCTGTAGCAATTCCTCCAGCTGCCAAAAGCGGTACGTTCAGTTCTTTTGCTACTGCTGGAATCAAAGTAAGCGTGGTAGTTTCTTCTCTTCCGTTATGTCCACCCGCTTCGAATCCTTCGGCAACTACTACATCTACCCCGGCCTCTTGGGCTTTTAAAGCAAAATAAACACTGCTTACTACATGTGCTACTTTAATGCCATGAGATTGTAATTTTGCGGTATAGGTTTTTGGATTTCCTGCAGAAGTAAATACAATAGGAACCTCTTCTTTTATAACAATTTGAATAATCTCTTCCAGATTTGGATAAAGCATTGGGATATTTACACCGAAAGGTTTATCGGTAGCCTTTTTACACTTTTGAATATGTTCTAGCAAAACATCTGGATACATGGAGCCTGCACCTATCAATCCTAAACCACCAGCATTACTAACTGCACTGGCCAAGCGCCATCCACTATTCCAAATCATGCCTCCTTGTACAATAGGATATTTTATTCCAAATACTTCTGTTATTCTATTCTGCATTTTTTAAATAATCTTAAAATGAAAGCTTTGCCTAGCAAATATAAGTTATCTACTAACAAAGCTTTGGTTTATGTATTGGCATAGCTAAACTAATGCCATATTTTCAAGTCTACTTATCCGATTACGCCACTACCTATTAGCTCGTCATCTAGATACCAAGCGACAAACTGTCCTTCCGTTATTGCTGTTTGTGATTCCTCAAACAATACGTAAGTCCCCTCTTCCGCTCGATATAATTGTGCTTTACAAAGCGGTTGACGATAGCGAATACGAGCTTGCACCTCCATTGTTTCTCCTAGCTCTAATGCTAAATCTGGGCGAATCCAATGCACCTCATCGGAATGTACCAGTAATGCTTTTCTATGTAAGCCTGGATGATCCTTTCCTTGACCTGCATAAATTATATTTTCTTTTACATCGGTTTCAATTACAAACAATGGTTCTTTAGTTCCACCTACAGCAAGACCTTTTCGTTGACCTTTGGTAAAAAAGTGAGCACCGATATGGGTGCCTACAACTTTCCCTTCGGTTGGTTGGTATTCGTATTTCTGGCTATGGTATACTGCTTTGTCATGTAAATTATCAAAGTTTTTAGGTGCACCATTCATCTGATATTTATCATGAGATGCAGCCACTTCAATTATTTTTCCTTCTTTCGTTTTTAGCTGTTGCTGTAGAAAATCAGGTAAACGCACTTTTCCAATAAAGCATAAACCCTGTGAGTCACGTTTTTCGGCAGTAATTAAACTCTGCTCTGCTGCGATTTTTCGTACTTCTGTTTTTTGTAACTCTCCTATAGGGAACAATGTTTTTGCTAACATGTCTTGCGAAAGTTGGCATAGAAAATAGGACTGGTCCTTACTTGTATCTTTCCCTGCCAACAACCTATAGGTAGTCTCGCCATTCTGGATTATTTCATCTTTCCTACAATAATGTCCTGTTGCAACATAATCTGCACCAAGATCTAATGCTATTTTAAGGAATACATCGAACTTTATTTCCCTATTACAAAGCACATCAGGATTTGGTGTACGTCCTTTTTCATATTCTCGGAACATATAATCCACAATACGCTCTTTGTATTCCTCACTTAAGTCTACGGTTTGGAATGGAATGTTTAATTTCTGTGCTACTAACATAGCATCGTTGCTATCTTCTAGCCACGGACACTCGTCCGAGATGGTTACCGAATCGTCGTGCCAGTTTTTCATGAATAGGCCAATCACCTCATAGCCCTGCTCTTTTAGCAAGTATGCGGCTACGCTTGAGTCTACTCCCCCACTTAATCCTACTACAACCCTTTTCATTTTATTCTGTTTTTAAGGCTACAAAGTTACTATTAATTTCATTTACTTCACAATGAGTGTACCATTCATAACAGGATAATGTCCTGTAAAAGTACATAAGTAGTCATAGCTTCCTTTAGCTGGTGCTTTAAACTCTATAGTAGTACTCTCGCCGCCACCAATTATAGAGGTGCCTACCATCACATTCTCTTCTGGAAGATATTCCGTATGAACAGAACGCATAGCTTTTTCACCGAAGTCATATAAAGGGATATCATTATCTTTCAACACAAAATTATGGCCCATCGCGGTAGCTGGCATGGTGCCATTATGACGTAATGTAAGCTGAATGGTTTGTCCTTCATAAACATTAATTTCTCCTACGTCATATCTCAATTTATCATTGGTATTTAAAGTAATTTGAACTAGCGTATCCTCTGGATTACTTTCAAAAACATTGGTTTGCGATAATTCCTTTACGGCTTCTTTTGGCTCCGACTCTATATTTTTACATGAGCTAAATCCAAAAAAACTAATAATTATCAGCAGTGAAAATATTCTTATTCTTTTCATCATCATTTAATTTCAATTAAAATACAGTTGTAAATCTAGAGCTACCCACAGATAGCTACTATTCTAGTTTGCCTTTCTTAACTGATAAGAATAAAATAATAAAGGCAATAGAGATCTTAATTTCTATTGCCTTTATTATTTAATTGACTTGAGTCAATCTATTTATAACCTTTTATTTCCTTTTACGTTTTGCTTCTTCTTGAAGACGCTTTTGTTCTTCTGCTTGCTCCATTATAGTAGCCATACGCTTCTGGAATCTACTTTGTTTTTTAGGTTTACTCTTACTCTCTTGCACACTTGCATGTATTTTCTCTTCATCGATTATAACATGCTTAATCACTAACATAATCCCAATGGTAAGCAAGTTTGACACAAAGTAATACAAGGATAATCCACTTGCATAGTTATTAAAGAATATAAGCATCATAAGTGGCGATAGATACATCATAAACTTCATGTTCGGCATTCCTGGCTGCTGTGGCTGTGATTGTAAGTTTTGCCCCATAGTCATCGTCATATAAATAAATATTGCAATAGATGCTAAAATTGGGAACAAGCTGATATGATCGCCATATAATGGAATATGGAATGGTAAATCGTATACACTATCGTAGCTAGATAAATCTTCTGCCCATAAGAAGCCTTTCCCTCGTAAATCAAAAGCGGTTGGGAAGAAGGTAAACAACGAGTAGAACACTGGTAATTGCAACAAGGCAGGTAAACATCCTTTTAATGGACTAGCGCCTGCAGCATTTTGCAACTTCATAGTTTCCTGTTGGATTTTCATCTGATTGCCTTCGTACTTTTCTTTAATAGCTTCGAGCTCCGGACGTAACACGCGCATTTTAGCTTGCGAAACGAACTGCTTATACTGTACAGGTGACAATGCAATTTTTACAATAATGGTTAAGACAATAATTGCTATACCTGCTGGCAGGAAACTACTTAACCATCCAAAAACCGGGATGAAAATATATTTGTTTATAACTCCAAAGATTCCCCAGCCTAATGGCATTGCGTTGTCGAGGTTTCTACCATATTTTTTAAATATCTTATAATCCGTTGGACCATAATACATATTCATGTTGTAGTTAAGCTCTCCTCCTTTAGCTTCTAAGGCCATTGCTGCATGGTACTTTTTAGTGAAAATAGTGTCGATACTTTCATCTTTCACTAAGTTCTCCGATTCAAATCGAACTTCTGAGAAAGGGGTGTCGGTAAGTAGTAAAGAGCTAAAGAAATGCTGACGGAAATTCATCCAGCTTACATCCTTTGCTACTTTATCGCCATCACGTCCTGCCGATAATTTACTGTGTTTTTTACCTTCGTGTTCGTACACTAGACGGGTATATCTATTTTCGTAAGTAATACTTTTGGCCTGACGATATCCTTTTAACTCCCAATCTAATGTAATTGGCTGATTGGTGTTAAGCATTCCGTCCATACCTACGGTGCGGATGCTGAAGTCCATCATATAAGAGTCGTTAGGCAACTCGTAACGATACTCTAAATAACGATTGTCAGAAGCTTTTAAACGCATAGTCAATATTTGACTATCATCTGTACTAGTTAACTCAGGCTCGAAAAATAGATCCGTGGTGTTTAAAATTCTATTCTCAGATGTGAATTGTAACCCCAAGGAAGCATTAGCATCTTTTACCAAATAAATAGGGGAATCGTCATAAGCTACTTCACCTTTTATAAGCGCTTCTGTAATCTGGCCACCTTTATTATTTATTTTTAAATATAACTTATCATTCTCTAGAATCGTTTCCTCTTCTGTAGCGGATGGCAACGTAGCAGAATAGGCAAAAGAACCTAATTCATTCTGCAGTCTAGATTGAGTTAATGAATCTTGTGCTTGATGAATAGGTAGTTCGTTACCAGAGATAACACCTCCTGCTTCAATCGTATCCTTTTCACCATGTTTTGCTTCTTCGTTTGCTAATTGTTCTGTACGTGCTTTTTCTGCTGCAATCTCTTCTTCTGTAGGTGCATTATTGTACAGCATCCAGATCATTATAATTGCAATCAGCACAAAGCCAATTATCGATTTGCCATCAAACTTCTTTTCTTCCATTTACTACTAATCTATTAAAGTTACGTTTGTTTTTTAATTTCCTTTGCGACTGTTTTAACAGACGCAAAAGGCTGGTTTAATTCTTCTGACGCTTTGCGTCTAATGGTAAATATTAAGTCCTAAATTACTACCTTGATGGCATCGCCTCGAGGTAAAATATCGTTTTTTATTTGCTTTGTTTATTCTTGTAGGCTGCTTTAACGAAGCTAATAAATAATGGATGTGGTTCTTCTACGGTACTCTTGTATTCCGGCTGAAACAAAACTCCTAAATACCATGGATGTTTTGGTATTTCTACTGCATCTACAAAATTATGTTCCTTGTTTCTTGCTGTAAATTTCATGCCTGCTTCTTCCAAGGTTTCAAGCATCTCATTATTAAACTCATAGCGATGACGGTGTCGTTCGCTTATCACCTCTTTTTTATAGATAGAATATATTAAACTGTTCTTCT
Organism: Flavobacteriaceae bacterium; assembly: GCA_035302145.1. Classification (GTDB taxonomy): domain Bacteria; phylum Bacteroidota; class Bacteroidia; order Flavobacteriales; family Flavobacteriaceae; genus JAJYTI01. The sequence goes on from DATGSX010000092.1 coordinate 34,978, forward strand.
CCAAATTAGACTCCCATGACCCTAAACGCATGGTATCCTCCATTCCTATGGAAAATTTCTTCTCTTGCTCTATATCGAAAAGCGGATATTTAGATTCAGGATGCATTTCTACAGAATGTGCATCGATCATTCCTAAAACATTTTTAGTATACTCTACTACGGCCATTTGCATTCCCATTCCTACACCCAAAAATGGCACCTTTTTAGTCCTTGCATATTCACTTGCTAAAACCTTACCTGGAATTCCTCGCTCTCCGAATGCAGGTGCAACAAAGATAGCATCTAAGCCTTTAAACTGCTCTTCTAAATTTTTCTCTGTTAAAAACTCCGAGTGAATAGGCTTTATATCTACTGCAATTTCATTGTGGGCTCCAGCATGAACAAAAGACTCTAAAATAGATTTATAAGAGTCCATTAGTTCTACATATTTCCCTACTAAACCGATAGTTACCGTATCTTTTGGATTTTTATGTCTATCAAGGAAAGCATTCCAACTGGTTAAATTTGGAACTTGTTTATCCTTTAAGTTCAATTTCTTTAACACGATGGAATCTAAGCCTTCTTGCTGCATTAAATTTGGCACCTCATAGATGGTTGACGCATCTAAGGACTCAATAACCGCTTCTAATTTCACATTGCAAAATAAAGCTAACTTCTCACGAAGCTCTAGACCTAATTCATGTTCTGTTCTACACACTAGGATATCGGCTTTAATTCCGCTCTCCATCAAAGTTTTTACTGAATGTTGCGTAGGCTTGGTTTTTAATTCACCAGCTGCTGCTAGATATGGAATTAGAGTCAAGTGTATAACAAGTGCATTATCATCTTCTAACTCCCAATGTAATTGACGTACGGTTTCTATATAAGGTAGTGACTCAATATCACCAACAGTACCTCCTATCTCCGTTATTACAATATCGTACTTTCCATCTTTTCCTAATTGTAATATCCGACGCTTTATTTCGTCAGTAATATGCGGAACTACCTGGACTGTTTTACCAGAAAATCCACCTCTACGTTCTTTATCTATTACACTTTGGTATATTTTCCCAGTGGTTACTGTATTGGCTTTTGAGGTAGATATATTCAGAAATCGTTCATAATGTCCTAAATCTAGATCCGTTTCTGCTCCATCTTCTGTTACATAACACTCTCCATGCTCATAAGGATTAAGCATACCAGAATCGATATTTATATAAGGGTCTAACTTCTGAATAGTAACGCTATAGCCTCTAGCTTGTAATAGTTTGGCAAGCGATGCTGCTATTATTCCTTTCCCCAAAGATGAGGAAACGCCGCCCGTAACGAAAATATACTTGGTAGTGTCCATACTGTGTAGTGTCAATTATTGCTTACGGGATGCAAATGTACCAATTTATTGATTATTATCCGACTAATTCGAAAAAGGATTATAAACGATGCACTAACCACGAACCACTGTTTTTTGAATTAACCTACAATCACTCCACAAGTTTTATAAAATGATGGCTTTTTAAAAGCTTAGTCCATAGTGTTCCATGTATTATTTACAAATAAGTTGCTTTAAAAATAATCCGTTCAGTCTTGAGTTTTAAAATCTTTATAATGAGGTAAAAAATGAATACTAAGTAAACCTCCTCGAATACTCAGTCAAACACCCCGTTTACTCATTTGGTATTTTATACCAATAAAACATTACAGATATTACACATGAATTAATAGATAATAGTATCTCTTAAAACAATAAGTTCATTTTTTTAGTTTGATTAAAACTTGTTTTCAAAATTAAAGTGTTTTGTTATTCAACTAACTAACCAAATAATATACTTTAGTTTTTGTTGGGGAGATAAGAGTAAGTAAAACAAATTACTTACTCTTAAGTAAAGGGCTGTCGAGTTATTATATTCGGCAGCTTTTTATTTTTTTATCAAAGGGATTAGTAAATGCTCTAATCCGTTAATTTTTATCTCATGCATCTCTTGCATCATTCTGCCTAGTTTCCCTTCTGGAAATCCTTTTCCTTTGTACCATATGTAATATGCCTCTGGAACATAGAGTAAATACTTGCCTTTAAATCTACCAAATGGCATTTTATAATTTGCTAGCTCCACTAAGTGTTCCTTATTTCCAATCATGATATATTTTTAAGGAGTCTTGAATTCTCTTCTGCCATTCCAATTCCCGATCGACATTCAAGGAATGGTTACTTTCTGCATCATATTTATTTTGTAGTAATGCATGTTCTTTTTGCATCCTATTATATATTTTCTCTGCATCCTCGCCTAAAGATTCAGATGGTATTAGTTCCGACAATTCTTTCTTCAACTTTCTTGCAAACAACTCGCTAATATCAAAGTGGGTTTGCTCGTGCTCCAACAAATAATAGTTTTTATCATTGGTTTTATACCAAGATAATGCAGGTAAGAAGTAGCTATGCACCCTATACTTATACTCCCACGAATCATTTTCTGGGTTTTCTCTGAATTGAAACTCCAATGCGACTCCTGTTGTAGCTTGGGCCGATTCTACCTCATCCATTTCGGGAGTGCCTTGAAAATCCTCCCATGCCAATGGACGTTGCTTGTTCCAATAAATAGTGTCTTGGGCCGAAACCGATGTTATAAAAACCAATAGAGGCGCAACAAATAGCTTACTAAATAAAGTTAAGTAACGCATTTATTACTCTATTACAACTAGATTTAAGTCATCGTTTAGTTGAACGATATACCCACTCTTGTTTTTATAGCTACTTCTTGATTTAGATAAGTATTGGAATTTATTTTCTATATACTCCGTTAGATAGGGTTCTTCAGAAGCTTTATAGATGGTTTTATCGGATGCTAATCGCAATAAAACATCAAAAGTTAAGTCGTAGCCTCTAACCACATAACGATTTGGTTCTAATTGATAGCGTTCTTTATATTTCTTAATAAACTCAGAGTCTTCATTTAAGGTAGAACTTTTGTTTATCGATGGAAATGTAAATTTTAAACGCGCTAAGTGACTATTGGAAACGTCATGATAGTCGTATGCACTGTTCTTATTTGTTGTTAATAATTGCATATCGTAATTTCTTACTATCCCATTCAGCATTCCTACAACATTACTAACTAAAAGTGGATCTTTAGATTCAAGAATTATCCAGTTTGTTTGCTCCTTCGATAAGTGAGGTTGTATTTCATTTATATAGAGGAATCCTTTCTCCGTAGGTGTCACTGTTGTGATTCCTGGCACTATGTTTTGAATTCTGTTGTACTTGGTGTTATTAGAATTCAAATCGGTAATGAAAATAATGTTTTTATCTTTAAATCCTTTCTCTATATACGTGTACATTAAGTTTTCCAACTCTTCGTCTGTTGGTAAGGTTTGGAATAAGTTACGATAATTCCAAGATGTTCTATTAGTCAAAGGTGAAAAGACAGCAACTTCCTCTCTTTGTAAATCATTAGCAGCACGCTCTACCTCCGATGCTAGTACAGGACCAATAACTGCATCATATTGTTTAAAGTTATTACTAGAAATAATTTGCGAGACTTTATTTGGCGACCCTTCCGTGTCAAAAACACGTAGATTTACTGGAATGCCAAGGTTGGTTACATCTTCTGCTGCCATAATAGCCCCTCTATAAAAGTCTAGTGCTACTTGTAAAGTTGCATCGTTTTGCAATAACCTTGTGTTGGCTTCTAAAGAGTCAATATCTTGTACCCTAGACAAACGAAGTGGCAACATCAATGCAATATTTTTATTAGATTTATTTTTGATATGCTCTCTTAAATCAACAATGGTACTTTTTAATAAAAGTCCATCTTCCTCTAAATCTTCCGTAGGTATTTTTAAGATCATGCCTGCTTTTAAACCATCGCCTGCTAGCGGATTATGTGCAATAATTTCTTCCTTTGTGATACCAAAACGGCGTTGGATGCTAAAAAACCCTTCGGCAGGTTGTACTTCATAGTACTCATAACCTTCTTCTTTGTCGATTTCCTGTCCTACAGGAATAAGCAATTCAATTCCTTCTGGAAGAACATCACCAATTTCAGGGTTTAAGCTTCTTAATTCAGCTACAGAAACATTATATTTTCTAGAAATAGAGCTCAAGGTTTCTTTAGCTTCCACTACATGAATAATTGCCCCATCTCTAGGCTTCTCATTTAAATCCTGTTCTGCATCCCATGCGCCATTACGCTTTTTTATAGGTATGCGAATGGTTTCTCCTGCCCTTATTTGTTCGGTGTATAAGTGTTTATTGTATTTTTTTATAAGTGCTTCACTTACACCATACTCTTTTGCAATACCGTACAAAGTCTCCTTAGGTGCCACTTCATGTTCTTTAAAGTAAACATCGGCATTATCAAATATCGATGACTCTCTTGGAATTTTCAGCACTGTATTTGGGTAAATCCCATTCTCTGCTTCTGGATTAAGTTTTAGTATGGCGTCTTCTGTCACCCCATATTTATGAGCGATTTTATAAACGGTTTCACCCTGGGCCACTGTATGAGTCCTGTATTGCTGCTGTTGTGGCATAATCGTACCACAACTAATAAACAATAGCAGGCTTACTAGAGATATAAAATGTTTCACTTCTAAAGTTATTTAGTTAGTACTACTCACAACTTGGATTTTACTCGCAAATTGCATAGTACGATATTAAATTATTCTTAAACTACTCCCACTCAATTGTTGCTGGTGGTTTTGAGCTTATATCATATACCACTCTGTTTACACCATCTACATCATGGATAATTCTATTGCTTATCTCCTTTAAGAAAGCATCTGGCAAAGGCACCCAATCTGCCGTCATTCCATCTACAGAATGTACCGCGCGAAGTGCCACTACACTTTCGTACGTACGCTCATCATGCATTACACCTACACTTTGGATTGGCAACAAAATTGCGCCTGCTTGCCACACCTTATCATACAAGTCCCAACGTCTTAAACCATCGATAAATATATGATCTACTTCTTGCAAGATAGCAACTTTTTCTGGTGTTATATCACCAAGTATTCGAATTGCAAGAGCTGGTCCAGGAAACGGATGCCTTCCTATAAGATCTTTAGATATCCCCAATGTTGCTCCTACTCTTCGTACCTCATCTTTAAACAACATACGCAATGGCTCAACAATTTTAAGTTTCATATAGTCTGGTAACCCGCCAACATTATGGTGAGATTTTACAGCTACTCCTTTATTAACTACAGATACGCTTTCAATAACATCTGGATAAATGGTTCCTTGACCCAAAAACTCTACTCCGCTGATAGCATTTGCTTCACGGTCAAATAATTCGATAAACACACGACCGATTATTTTACGCTTCTCTTCCGGATCGGTTACCCCTTTTAATTCACCTAGGAAATTATCTGATGCATCTACTCCTTTTACATTTAATCCTAAATGTTCATACTGTTTTAAAACTCCTTTGAACTCATTTTTACGAAGTAGGCCGTTATTTACAAATATACAGTATAAGTTATCACCGATAGCTTTGTGCAACAAGATAGCTGCTACCGTAGAGTCAACACCTCCACTCAAGCCTAATACCACTTTGCCATCGCCAATTTCTTCTTTGAGTTCGGCAACCGTTTTATCTATGAATAATTCGGAGGTCCATTCTTGCTTTAATCCAGATATATCTACCAAGAAATTTTTAAGCACCGTTTTACCTTCTGTTGTATAATATACTTGCGGATAAAACTGCAAACCATAAATTGCTTCATCAGCTATTTTAAACACGGCAGTTTGCCCTTCAATTTCAGCTAACGAAATAACATTCTCTGGTAAAGCCTCTATTGCATAACCAGATGCAGTCCATACTTGATTCTCGGACGAACAATCTGCTAAAAGGGCACTTTCCTTTTTAACTGATAAATTCTTTGTAAGATTATCTTTTATTAGATTTCCCGATAGTTTCCCTCCTAGTTCTTGCAAAAGCAATTGGGCACTATACCCCATGGTTAAGATAGGAAGTTTTCCTTTTATAGCCGACCAATCCATAATTGGTGCTTCATTATCGTTAAGGTATGCTGAACTACCAGATAAAATTATCGCTTTATAAGCAGATAAGTCTTCTGGAATGTTATAGTATGGATGGATTTCACAGAATATCTGTAGTTCGCGTACATCTCTAGCAATTAACTGGGTGTAAGGCGAACCAAAATCGAGGATTAAAACGGTGTTTTGCATGAACTAAAATAATAAATTTTGACTAAAATCGTGTTCTATTTATAATGTAATTTCTTCTATTAATCTAAATGCATAGACTCCAATACTGCCACCACATCGTCTTGTGTTGTATCGGGGTTAATAAAGCAAAAGCGAGCTACAGTTTCATGTTCTCCTGTTTCTTTATTTCGCCATTGGGTAGGTGTTACTAAAGCAAAACCTTTTTTATGATTTCTATAGGTCCACTCTCTATAATCTTCTGGACTCCATCCTTTTCTTCTGAATAACACCACCGATAAGCTTACTGATCTTACTAACTCTACATGATTCCTTACAGCGATATGTCTTTCGGCTATTCTTGCCAACTCCAATCCACGCTCAATGGCTTGTTCATAGCGTTTAGTACCATGCATTGCTAAAGAAAACCAAAGTGGTAATCCACGCACTCTTCTGGTGAGTTGAATTTGATAATCGGCAGGGTTAAACCCGTAAGCGCCTTCGTCCTTAAATATAGACAGGTATGGTCCTTTCTGAGAATGTGCTTTTTCAGCCTGTTTCATGTCTCTATAAAGCACAGCCCCACAATCGTAAGGTGAGAACAACCATTTATGAGGATCTATGGTAATACTATCTGCTTTTTCAATTCCATTGAATCTATGTCGTACCGAAGGCGCAGCCAGAGCTCCTCCTCCATATGCTGCATCTACATGAAGCCATATATCTTCTTCTTCACTTATAGCTGCAATTCCTTTTAAATCGTCAATTATTCCTGCATTCGTGGTTCCTGCAGTAGCAACTACAGCAAACAGACGTTTTCTGTCTACATCTGATAATCCTTCTATTCCTTCTCGTAGCATTTCTGCTGTCATTTTCTCATCCTCGTAACCAATAGATATTACATCAGCATCGATAACTTTGGCCATGGAATTTACGCTAGAATGTGCACTCTTGGAAGTTAATAACAATGCACGATAAGCTTTCCTATCCTCATCTTTTTCGCGCCACGATTGCCTTGCTGTTACCAACGCTGATAGATTGGCTACCGTTCCACCACTGGTGAAAACACCAAAAGCAGTATCGGGCAATCCTGTTAAGGATACCAACCACTCCATGGCACGATTCTCACAGAAAATAGCACCAGCACCCTCCATCCAATAAGCCCCGTGGATGGAAGAAGCCGAAGTAATTAAATCAAATAAAATAGACGCTCGCGTAGGCGAAGCGGGAACAAATGCAAAGTTTTTTGGATGATCTATTGGTACGGTGGCTTTCACCAAAATATCTTTAAATAAGGAAAAGGCTTTTTCTCCACCAATTCCATTCTCATTAATTGTATCGCCAACTAACTCTAATAAATCCTCTTCAGATTTTGGTGCGCCGAGCTCTGGATGAGTGTCTGAAATTCGATTGATGGTATATTTCATCACATCCATAGTCATTTCGACTAGGTCAATATCTAGTTTATGCATACTTTTCATAAAACAACAACTTTAAATGCCCCTTCTATTGGGTTTGTTTCTTTTGCTATAGCTTCAACGAATTCTTTGCCATAGGCTAAATATAACTCACTGAAATTATTGATTCGTTCTTGTAAATTTTCCTTTGGGAATAATTCACTTTTTATATTGATTAAACGTGCTATTTCCGACGCATACTTCTTTTTTTGCGCACCTAGCAACCGTTTTTCTAAATTTTCTAAGCCTTTTATTTGTTTCCGTTCTTGTGCAGCCACAGCGCCTAAAAACGACGCATCAGTTTTCTCTGCCAGTACATATAAGTCTGCAAACTGCTTTTCTAAATGTTGTTTTTGTTTGCTAAAGTCAACTGGTAGTTCCGAGAGCTTCTTGGCTCTATCCGCTTCTAAATCTACATCGTCTAAAAACAATTCTATAGGGCTAGCTTCTAATCTTTCTAGTTTATCCTTTTGCTTCTTATTTAGTATTAACATAGAGGTTCTAAGCACTAAGGCAGGAAATGGAACATCTATTGCATCAAAATAATCTTTAAGCTGCAACCAGTAGGCCAACTCTCCTCCTCCACCAATATAGGCTACGTTTGGCAACACTATTTCTTGGTATACTGGACGTAATAAAGCATTGGGTGAAAAACGTTCTGGATACTTCTCTGCTTCTTCCAACAACTCCGTATTTGTAAAGTCTGTATCGCCATCAACTAAAGTAAAACCATCCTCTGTATTTTCTATTCTTAATCGCTGGGTATCGGTCAGGTAAAATAAGTTTATTTTTCTTGGATGAACTTGCTCATGATAGCCAGCATCTATAAGGGCATTAGTTGTTTGCGTAATTTCTTTATTACTCTTTTGCTGATTTAGTTCTGCTGTTACCACTGGCGTAAAAAACTCTTTTAATGCTTTACTATCACCATCGATAATTACCAATCCAAGATCTCCAAAGAGTTCATTTACCAAATATCTTGTAGCCTCTGCTAAAGTTTTGTGTTTTGTATAGGCGTCGCGAAAAAGCTTTTTTAAATAAGTTCCATTCTTTCCGTTACCGATAAGCTCGTCTATTTTTTTGGCAACCTCATCCAGCCCTTCCGTATTAAACCTACCAACCGCACCGGTTTGTTCGCTATTCCAAGTGACCTTTTTGGATTGAAAATGAAAGTGATTGATTTCCTCAAAATCATGATCCTCGGTGGCCATCCAAAAAACTGGGACAAACCGATGTTGATTTTGAGTCTCATTTAGCTGCTTGGATGCGTTGATAACATCCAATATTTTATAGAAAAAGTAAAGTGGGCCGGTAAAAAGATTTAATTGATGTCCAGTGGTTATCGTTACCGATTCAGGATGAGCTAGTGTTTTTATATTCTCTTCGGTAGATGCTGACAAAGAGAGAAATTTATTCTGTTCTTGTAATTCTTTTACTAATACTTCTCGTTTATCTTTAGAAAACCATCGGGCTTTTTCGTTAGCCAGCTGCATAAGGTTTTCTTTAGACGGAAGTTTATTGTAAAATGGTTTCAACTCTTTTGTGTCTGCGAGATAATCACACATTAACTTCGAGAAATAACCTGTTTTACAATAAGGAATAGAATCGTTTATCATATTTATAAAATATTGTTGCAAAAATACGGACTGTAAACCAAGTTTAGAAACAATTAATGTTGAAACTTAGCCAAAATCATAATATACAATATATCGAAGAAAGTTAATTAAGATTTTTCTGTTTGCACCATCTAGTTTTAATCTCAAAAATTAAAAGGCCTTCTGTACTTATTCTCAGAAGGCCTTCATTATATTACTTTACATTATTCTTACTTACTTAAGTACATACGACGTCTATTGTGTAATCTATAGAAGTCATCGTCTTTCAAGTTTTCAATAAACAAGATGCTTTCCCCAGTACTTTTCATTTCAGGTCCAAGTTGTTTATTAACATCTGGGAACTTATCAAAACTAAATACTGGAAGCTTAATTGCAAAGCCTTCTAACTTTGGATTAAAGTCAAAATCAGATAACTTTTTGGTTCCCAACATAACCTTGGTAGCATAGTTAACATAAGGCTCTCCGTAAGCTTTTGAAATAAATGGAACCGTACGAGATGCTCTTGGGTTTGCTTCAATAATATAAACGATGTCATCTTTTATTGCAAACTGAACGTTGATTAACCCAACCGTGTTAAGTGCTAAAGCAATTTTACGTGTATGGTCTTTTATTTGCTGCATCGCAAACTCTCCTAAACTATAAGGTGGCAACATAGCATTGGAATCACCAGAATGCACACCACACGGCTCGATATGCTCCATTACTCCAAGAATATATACATCTTCTCCATCGCAAATTGCATCTGCTTCAGCTTCAATAGCGCCATCTAGATAATGATCTAGAAGCAATTTATTGTTCGGAATTTTTTGTAATAAATCAACAACGTGCTTTTCCAACTCTTCTCTGTTAATTACAATCTTCATTCCTTGTCCTCCTAAAACATACGATGGACGTACTAACAATGGAAAACCTAGTTCTTCAGATAATTCTAAGGCTTCTGATGCTGTTTCTGCTGTACCAAAAGTTGGGTATGGAATATCGTTTTCTTTTAATAATGTAGAGAAGCTTCCACGGTCTTCAGCTAAATCTAAAGCTTTGTAACTTGTCCCTATAATTTTAATTCCATATCGATCTAGCTTTTCTGCTAGCTTCAGTGCAGTTTGACCGCCAAGTTGTACAATAACTCCTTCTGGCTTTTCAAGTCGAATAATATCGTAGATATACTCCCAGAAAACAGGCTCAAAATATAGTTTATTCGAGGTGTCAAAATCTGTAGAAACTGTTTCTGGATTACAGTTTATCATAATGGTTTCGTACCCTTCTTCTTCTGCAGCTAAAACACCATGAACACAACAATAATCAAACTCAATCCCTTGTCCGATTCGGTTTGGTCCTGAACCCAGAACAATCACCTTCTTTCTATCGGTAGGAGTATTTTCGTTTAATGCAGCTAATTGTTCTTTAGTAGTTACTGAGCTATCCCCAAAAGTAGAGTAGTAATATGGTGAAGTAAAGTCAAACGCATCACGACAGGTATCTATTTTCATAAACGCTCTATGTACACCGAGCTCTATTCGCCTGTTATGCACTTCACTTTCTAAACAACGAATGATGTGTGCAATTTGTCTATCACCAAATCCTTTTTGCTTAGCTTTTAATAATAAATTAAAGTCTAATGTATCTACTGTATGCTTCCTAAGTTCTTTTTCCATCTCAAACAGTTCTTTAAACTGATTGAGGTACCACATATCTATTTTTGTTAGATCGTGAATACGTGCCAATGGAACGCCAAGCTCAATTGCATCGTAAATTACAAATACGCGATCCCAACTAGGGTGTTCTAATTTATATAGAATCTCATCGTAATCGGTATGCCCTTTACCGTCTGCTCCAAGCCCATTTCTACTCACCTCTAAAGACTGAGCTGCTTTATGCAATGCTTCTTGAAAACTACTTCCAATTCCCATTACCTCACCCACTGCTTTCATCTGTACGCCAAGCTCTCTATCTGCTCCCTCGAACTTATCGAAATCCCACTTAGGAATTTTTACAATTACGTAATCTAGTTCCGGTTCGAACATGGTACCGCCTTCTCTATTTCCTTTTTTAGTAAGTTCTTTAAGAGTATGTCCGACAGCTAGCTTAGTAGCCACTTTTGCAATTGGATATCCAGTAGCTTTAGAGGCTAATGCAGAAGAGCGAGAAACACGCGGGTTGATTTCTATGGCAACAATATCTTCTTTTTCATCTGGACTTACAGCAAACTGCACGTTACAACCTCCTCTAAACTCCCCGATATTTAAGATGATTTTCTCAGCAAAAGCACGCATCCTTTCAAAACACTCGTCACTAAGCATCATTGCAGGTGCAACCGTAATAGAGTCTCCGGTGTGAATCCCCATTGGGTCCATATTCTCTATGGTACATACCACAGAAATATTATTGTCCTTGTCGCGTACCATTTCCAACTCATACTCTCTCCAACCAAGCAATGCTTTGTCTATTTGCACTTCGTGAATTGGCGATGCTTCCAATCCTCTTTTAAGCATGGTATCGAATTCCTTTTCGGTATGAACGAAAGAGGCACCACTTCCGCCTAACGTATACGATGCACGAATAATTAAAGGGAAACCAAACTCTTGAGCAATTTCCTTTCCACTTAAATAAGAGGTTGCAATTTTTGATGGCGCAATTGGGACACCGATCTTCTTCATCAGCTCCGAAAAGTCATCTCTATCTTCGGTTATTCTTATAACATCTATGTCTACTCCTAAAACACGTATATTATAATCTTCCCAGATTCCTTTATCATCGGCTTCCATACATAGGTTCAATGCGGTTTGTCCACCCATAGTAGGCAAAACAGCATCGATATTTGGATGCTTCTCTAGAATTTCAATTATAGACTTTGTCGTAAGTGGAAGTAAATATATGTGATCCGCCATGGATGGATCGGTCATGATGGTTGCTGGATTGGAATTGATTAATACTGTTTCTATTCCATCTTCGCGTAAAGCACGTAATGCCTGTGAACCAGAATAATCAAACTCACAAGCTTGACCGATTACAATTGGGCCAGATCCAATAAGTAATACGGATTTTATAGATGCGTCTAAAGCCATAGCTTAAAATGTTGTTAGGGTTTTTGTTTATATATGGTTATAAAAAAAAGGTGTTGTTTTTAAAAAACAACACCTTTTATAATATTAATGATAATAACACTTCATTATTTCTTATGACGAATTTCAGAAGAAACAGAAAGTTTTTTTCTACCTTTTCTTCTACGAGAAGCTAAAATCTTTCTACCGCCTGGAGTAGCCATACGTGCTCTAAATCCGTGTTTATTTTTTCTTTTTCTCTTTGATGGCTGGAATGTCCTTTTCATTTCTAAATAGTATTATTGATTCTTCTGAAAATATTTCTTCTTAAATTTTATGACTCGCTTTTTATAGTCGTTTGCAAATATACAAAGCTTTTGATGCTATACAAATCTTTATTGCACAAAAAACAATCAAAATAGTGATTATTAAAAAGTCCATCTTTTGCTTTTCCCTTGCTAATCAGTTGCTATTAATTTTAATACGTTTTACTATATCTAAATGTTTTTACTTTTAATGGGTAGATAACTTATAGATAATAAGGTGTATTTTTGCGCTCTTAAAAAATTATAAGATATTAGGGCTATGACAAAACCTCAAGTAGCTTTGGTTATTGGTGTATTGGCCATCTCTATTTTTCCAATACTCGTAAAGTTGGAGCTAACTCCAGGTACTATTTCCGCCTTCTACCGAATGGCTTTTTCGGCTGCGCTAATAATTCCTTATGCCATTATTACAAGGAGTTTTAAACTTCCTAAAACTAAATACCTTCTGTTTTCTGTATTATGTGGATTTATTTTTGGTACAGACATCATTGTTTGGAATGTTGCTATTATAGAGTCTACTGCTACACAAGCTACTTTACTCAGCAATTTGTCGCCAGTTTGGGTGGGATTGGGAACATTTTTGTTTTTGGCAAGTAAACCTAAGATCAACTTTTGGATAGGAACCGTTATTGCACTATTTGGTATGGTGGTTCTTATAGGATTCGATTTCTTTTTTGACTTATCTTTTGATCGCGCTTTTCTTCTAGCGATTCTATCTGGAATGTTATATGCTAACTATATGCTGGT
>DATGSX010000093.1:0-13177 GCA_035302145.1 Flavobacteriaceae bacterium
TTTGCTCTTATTTCTCTAAACTCTTCTTTCGAAACTTCTTCTACTTTCCCTAGCTCCCAATCTTTTGGCTCCTCCAATTTCTCTACGGATAATAAAGAGAAATGGTAATGCTTTTGGGTATCATATAACTCAACTATTAAACCTGGCAATCCAGAGAATACATAGGGTCCGTCAGGAAGTGGTATTTCCATTGTAAACCATGCTTCATAGTCACGTCCTGCAAACGATGTGGTGGCTTTCTGTGCTTGATATCCTGAGTAGTCTTTACTCTCGGAAGTTATATTCCAATCTAAAGGTACTTGCGATTCTTGATAAATATAATCTTTCTTAGCAAGCGTGTTTTTTGCAAACGTTTTACCCTCATGTAGATTTTTATAAATCTGTAATGGAAAATCTGTTGTTACTTGTCCAGCTTTACTCATATCAATACTACCTGATGCAATCATACGCTCTATATTTTTTTCAATCTCATCGGCTTTTGCCTTATTATGATTCATAAATACAGAAGTTTGTGGACTCGAAAATAAATACAGCACTTCGGTTTGTTTGGTATCTAGATTATCAGCAAATATGCTGTATTCTAAACTATACTGGATTTCATATTCTGTAGGATATACTTCTTGTGCCATGCTCACTATAGGCAAGACACAAAACAATAGCAACCATGTATTCTTTAAAAATCTCATGTTATAATTTTTTAAATTTTTCTTGTTATTCTCGTTCTATCCTATTATTTTTCTGCTCAACCTCTTTAATTATAATTCGTTTGTACTCAGAAGCATTAACTGCTTTCCCATCAACTTGGACGGTAATTTCACCAGGTCCGGCGAACATCCTCATTACATCGGCAATAATTGCATCTAATTCTTTACTTAAAAGGGTTGCTTCTTCTGCTCTATCTATAGCTTTGCCTTCAGGAATAATCCAGGTTTTCGTTTCTTCTAGCTTCTCTATGCTTTTCAACTTAAAGTGATAATGATTTTCGGTGTCATATAGTTCTACAATAAGTCCAGGTAAGCCATAAAATATATAAGGCCCATCATTAATAGGGATTTCTAAAGTAAACCAAGCTTCATAATCTCTGCCAGCATAAATCGTTGTTGCTTTATGCACTGTATAATTCATAAACTCTTTACTATCCTCTTGCATTTCCCATTTAAGTGGCATTATAGGATTCTTAACCCTAAAAGGTTGATCCATTATTTCCATCCAAATAGCTACTTTGTTTTCTGAGAAATCTTTGTAGATATTCTTTCGAAAGTTTGTCTCTCTCCAGCCCGCTTTAACATAGTCCATGCGACCAGAACTACGCATTTTATCAAGAGCTGCTTCTATAGCTTCTTTGTTTGCTTCGTTATGATTTAAAAAAACACCGTAACTCTTTCCAGAAAATAAATAAACAGTTTCTTCGGTTTTTTGATTTAGATTCAAAGAATCTATACTATACGTTACCTCATACTGCACTTCATACTCCGTAATGTATCCTTCTTGGGCCAAACTAACTACTGGCAAGACACAAATCAATAGCAACCATGTATTCTTTAAAAATCTCATGTTATAATTTTTTATTTCTCATATTACTCTAGTTCTATTTGATTTAAATTTTCCTGAAACTCCTGCATTTCTCTTCGAAATTCTGTAGCCGAGACCTCATTCCCATTTTCGTCTACGAAGGTAACATTTGAGTTTTCGCCTAAAGAGTCGAAATACATACCTTCCCAACTATTTATTTTCTCCTTCACCTCTTTGAATCGCTTTTTTGAGACTTTCTCTATTTTTCCTATTTCCCAATCTATTGTTTCCTCCATTCTAACAACGGATATTAAGGAAAAGTAAAAGTGTTTTTCTGTGTCATACAATTCTACAATAAGTCCAGGCAAACCATGGAATACATAAGGACCATCGGCAATTGGAATGTCTGTTGAAAACCAAGCTATATATTCTCTACCAGCAAAGGAGGTAGCAGCTTTCTGTACTTTGTACCCAGAGATTTCTTTACTATCTTCCAACATACGCCAAACTAATGGCACATTTGGTTCTTTGTAAGCATAGTTTTTATTCGCTAGATCTTCTATTGCAATCACCTTTCCATTATCGAAGTTTTTGTAGACTTTTAGCGGGAAAAATGAATCCCAATTATTTGCTTGATCACTGTCAAAGCTTTCATTTACAAATACCGACGCCTGTGGACTTGTATATAAGTAAAGTACTTCTGTCTGTTTAAAGTCTAAATCATTTTTTAGCATACTGAACTCCACCTCATACTGCACTTCATACTCCGTAATGTATCCTTCCTGGGTCAAACTAACTACTGGCAAGACACAAAACAATAGTAACCATGCACTCTTTAAAACTTTCATGTTATTCCGCTTTATTAACTAAGCCTTTGCCTTTTTATTTACAACGGCACACGTAAGGTAACCAAAAACTGTCTTGGACGCAAAACGAAATAAGATTCTGACAAAGTATAGTCTCCAACAGAAAGATCGCGGTACATATCTTTATCAAAAATATTGATCACCGAGAACTCTACGTCGATTTCCTTTTCAGAAAAGGTAAATCGGTACATAAAGTCGCCAAAGAAATCTTCTCTAACCTCATTGCTTAGTTTTGTTTGTAACCACTCTCCAGACAAGCTTATGGTGTGACCGTCTGCTGGATATACATACAGACCAAACTCGTGATTCTGAGTCGTTATTTTTGTATCTGGACGAAGTGCAGTCTTATTGGTTCGTTGACTTAAGCTACCAGTAAACTCTGCCGTTAGCCAACGGGTGAAGTCTGTGCTCAACTTTAGACTGTTAGACCAGGTTTCACTTTTATTTTTATAGAACACTTCATTCAAAAACATATCGCTTTCGCTGATGGTATAGTTTGTATTATATGTAAATGTGGTGCTAATAGCCGATACTAGTTTACTTGCAGAGCCGTTAAAGCTGTGTGAGTCACTTGTGTTGTTACGCTCAATAAACTCCAATACTGTGGAACCATCTGGAAGGGTTTTTGTGCTGGTAATTTGACTGTTATCACTTTTTCTATAACTATAACCAATACGTCCGAACCAAGTGGTAAGTGGATTTCGATATTCCAATCCCCAACCTCCAGAATAACTTGACATACTTGATATAGGTACATCTCGTCGGTTTAGACTACGGAAGTTACTCAGTAAATAGCCATAATACAGATTATCTATTGGTCCGTAATTTTTAGAATAAGATCCGTTGACGGATGTCTGCCAATAGCTTGCAAATTTATAGCGTGCCCATAATGAAGGATTCAATGTGAAAGGCGATTCGGTTGTCTTGGTGTTGTTTAGTTTATCTTCAATTTCATAGTTATTCCACTCCAATGGCATGTGCAAGGAAACATCTAAGTTATCGGTTCTATATCTAGTATTTATACGTACAAATCCAGTCATCTGCCTCCATCTCATATCGTTTTGATAATCGTTACCAGTTAATGGATCGTTATCTAAAATCATATGCGAGTCCATAGATTGTGTAGCGTAGTTGAACCCTGGACGTATATCAAAATTTAATTTACCCAATGACTTTGTTAGGGTTAATGAGTGATTTGCAAAAAATCGTTTATGAAAAACTTTTTGCTCTAATCTATCTATAGGTTGGTCATTAGATAATATATTTTCGAACACTCCAGGCGTGATGGCCAGTTCTTGTGGTGATTCGTTGTATCCTATATTGGAATTAAGCGTCACCAATTGCTTTCCTAAAGAAAAAATTCGTTCAAAATTGTTGCTGATATTACTCAAAGGGTTGTGTAAGCGATGTTGTTGTGGCTCTTGATTTTGAACAATTCTAGCAAAAGCACCATCCCATTGTTTAGAGAAATCCAATTGGTTTCTTAAAAAGTTTTCCTTTTCATTTCGTTCTATTGATAAAGAAGCTTCCCACTTTTCTGCTTGCGTATGCTGCTCTGTTCGATCGTCGATTATAAATTCGCCTTCCGGAAGAGTATACGTAGTTTTCACCCCTCCTTGTCTTTCTCTAAAATCATTATGGTAGGATGTTTTTAAGTTATATTCAATTTCCTTCTTGTCTTTATACAACAAGTTAATCGAACCAGCGTGCGAAGTGTTGTCTAACCATCGTTTAGAAGCAAAAGACGGAGCAGATACTCCAGCTGTAGACAACCAATCTTGACGACGATCTGAAGATTGGCCGAATCGGAAGGAGCGCACAGAAAATCTTCTGAACCCTCTATTTAAGTCTTCACCTGTATTATTGGTTTGGTATGATGTTAGAACTTGCAAGTTCTTAATAAACACCATAGGAACCAAATTGGCGTACCATAAACCTGGTGCAGCACCACCTCCTACAGTGGCATTTCCTGTCATGGTTATATTATTTTTTAATCGAATGTTAATTGCTGCATTCTCTGAAGGCTCTATACTATCAAGCACTTTAATAGGTTGGTGATTTTCTAGGATTTCGACCGAACTCACTTTATCTGCCGACAAGTTATTGCTTATCATTCCATACTGACCTCCCATTAAGTCCAAGCCTTCTACATAAAATTTATTTATTGGCTTTCCTTGATATTGAATTTCTCCTTCCGTTGAAATGTCAATTCCAGGCATTTTCTTTAGTACGTCTTGAATGCTTCGGTCTTTTCCGCTTTTAAAAGCTGCTGGATCAAAAATTAAAGTATCACCACGTTGTGTGATAGGTGGACGACGTAAAAACACCTCTTCTAAAGCTTCGGAAACAGGTTCTAATGAAATATTTAAATCCTGTGATTTTGCAAGTATTTTCTTTTCTAAAGTTTTATAACCTAAATATGAAACTTTTAATTGAAGACTATCATGCTTAGGATTAAATTTTACTTGATAAGCTCCTTCATTATTGGTTATTCCGTATCCTAAAATACTTGGCCTATCTATTGGCGATAATACTACGGTAGCGCTGCTTAGTGGTTTTTTGGTTTCGGAATCGGTTACGTTTCCTTTTATTTCAATAATAGATTGTGCATAAACATTCCAACTAGTGATAAATACTATGAGTAATGATATTACTACAAAATTTCCTCTTTCCATTTATTTGTTATAAAATTAAGACTTCAAACAGTTAGACTACTAAAACACCTAAAAGTTTAAATGATTTTCAAAAAATCATATTAAGATGCAATATAGCCAATGTTTTTCGATTAAATATTGGGCAGTGAAGCAAAAGCAAAAACCCTCATCTGTACTTGTAAACAAATGAGGGTTTTTAAAAAAATGGATTCTAATTCTATTGATGAATTACATGTTATTCTTTTTGATAAGGTTTAGTGCTGAACCTTCATTAAACCAAGCAATTTGCTGCTCGTTATAGCTATGGTTCACCTTAATCGTATCTTTAGTACCATCCTTATGGGTTATTTCTAAAGTCAGTGGTTTGTTTTCCTCAAACGATTCAATATCTACGAAGTTGAACGAATCATCTTCTTGAATTAAATCGTAATCTGCTTCGTTAGTAAACGTAAGCGCTAACATACCTTGTTTTTTAAGGTTTGTTTCGTGGATACGTGCAAAGGACTTTACCAATACCGCTGCTACACCTAAGTGTCTAGGCTGCATCGCTGCGTGTTCTCTAGAAGATCCTTCACCGTAGTTATGATCTCCTACAACAATCGTACGAATACCTTTTGCTTTGTAATCGCGCTGTGTATCTGGAACACCTGCATACTCACCAGTAACTTGGTTTTTTACAAAGTTAGTTTTTCCATTAAATGCATTTACCGCACCGATTAGCGTATTGTTAGCAATATTATCTAAGTGACCACGGTAACGTAACCATGGACCCGCCATAGAAATATGGTCGGTAGTACATTTTCCTTCAACTTTTATAAGCAGCTTTACATCCTTAAGCTCTTCTGGTTGAATTGGCTCGAACGGTTCTAATAACTGAAGACGCTCGCTATCCTTACTCACGATTACTTCTACGCTACTTCCATCTTCTGTTGGAGCAAGATAACCGTTATCCTCAACGTCAAACCCTTGTGGTGGTAACTCTAATCCCATTGGTGGGTCTAGACGTACTTCTTCGCCATCTTCGTTAATTAACGTATCGGTCATTGGGTTAAAATCCAATCTACCAGCTATAGTAATAGCGGCAACCATTTCTGGTGAACCTACGAATGCGTGTGTATTTGGGTTTCCGTCGGCACGTTTAGAGAAGTTACGGTTAAACGAGTGTACAATCGTATTTTTCTCATCGCCTAGCATATCACTTCTATCCCACTGTCCAATACATGGTCCACAAGCGTTAGTAAAGATGGTAGCATTTAAGTCTTCAAAAGACTTTAAAATCCCATCACGCTCTGCGGTGTATCTAATTTGCTCTGAACCTGGGTTAATACCAAAGTCAGATTTGGCAACGATTTTCTTATCCACCGCTTGTTTTGCAATAGAGGCTGCTCGTGATAAGTCTTCATAAGAAGAGTTAGTACAAGAACCTATTAATCCCCACTCAACTTTAAGTGGCCAATCGTTTGCAAGCGCTTTCTCTCCTAACTCACCAACTGGCGTAGCTAAATCTGGAGTGAAAGGCCCGTTAAGGTGTGGTTGTAATGTATCTAAGTTGATTTCGATTACTTGGTCGAAATACTCTTCTGGATTTTCATATACTTCTGCATCACCAGTTAAGTATTCTTTTACTGCATTTGCAGCGTCAGCTACTTCTTCTCTTTCGGTTGCTCTTAAGAAACGCTCCATAGCATCGTCGTAGCCGAAAACAGAGGTAGTAGCTCCTACTTCAGCCCCCATGTTACAGATGGTTCCTTTTCCTGTAGCTGAAAGGTTTTTAGCACCAGGGCCAAAATATTCTATAATAGCACCTGTACCACCTTTTACAGTAAGTATCTCGGCTACTTTAAGAATAACATCTTTTGCAGAAGTCCATCCGCTAATATTTCCAGTTAATTTTACACCGATTAATTTCGGGAAACGAAGCTCCCAAGGCATACCTGCCATAACATCTACAGCATCGGCTCCACCTACTCCAATCGCCACCATTCCTAATCCACCAGCATTAACTGTATGGGAGTCGGTTCCGATCATCATTCCACCTGGGAACGCGTAATTTTCTAATACTACTTGGTGAATAATACCTGCACCTGGTCTCCAAAATCCAATTCCGTATTTATTAGAGACAGACTCTAAAAACTCAAATACTTCACTACTGGTTTGGTTTGCTTGTAAAAGATCTTCTTTTGCTCCTTGTTTAGCTTGAATAAGGTGATCACAGTGTGTAGTTGTTGGAACTGCTACCTTTTCTTTTCCAGCTTGCATAAATTGCAATAATGCCATTTGTGCTGTAGCATCTTGCAATGCAATTCTATCTGGAGCAAAATTTACGTAATCTACTCCACGACCATAGTTGGCGGTCGGCATGCCATCCCATAAATGGGAATAAAGTATTTTTTCTGAAAGTGTAAGAGGGCCTCCCTTTAGCTCACGTGCTTTGTCTACACGCTCAGCAATTTTAGAGTATACCTCTTTAATCATTTCGATATCAAATGCCATAAGTAATATTTTTTGATGTTCTTTTTTAGTGATACAAAAATACAAAATAAAAACATCACTTGAAAGATATCAACCTATTTGGAAGATACGCTTAGTTATTCGCATTAACACAAACACTAAGCTAGGCTAATTTAACACAACACTACTTTTACATACGAAATAATGATAATTCAGCAATCAACCAAATCAGTTGCTGAAGAGAATTATCGGAAAATTCGGTTACAAATCGCCAAAAAAAGGAAATAGATGGCTAAATGACTTATCTACTCTAATTAAGTAAAAGTCTCGTTTTCAACTTATAACTTTAGAGGATTAATTCTAAGCGCTGTTGTTGGCGCTTTATTTTTAGTTTTAATTGTTGTAGTAGCTTACGCTTAATTAAAACAAGGATTGTATAATTTTCTCCATGCTTACGCCATCGGCTTCCGCTTTATAATTTCGCAATATTCGGTGTTGTAATACTTCTAAGGCTACTGCTCTAACGTCTTCTTGATCGGGAGAAAGTTTTCCTATAAGTGCAGCTCTTGTTTTCGCTGCTATAATTAAGTTTTGGGAGGCTCTTGGCCCTGCTCCCCAATCAATATATTCTTTTACAAGTTCGGAGGCGGAATCGGCATTTGGTCGAGTTTTACTCACTATAGAAACTGCATATTGCACTACATTATCGGCCACTGGGATGCGTCGAATCAATTTTTGGAACTCTGTAATTTCCTCGGCGGTAAATAAGGCATTTACTGTATGTGTTTGCTCTTTGGTAGTGCTTTTAACGATTTCGATTTCCTCTTCGAAGCTAGGATAGTCTAATTGAATCGCAAACATAAAACGGTCTAGCTGTGCTTCGGGCAATGGATAAGTTCCTTCTTGTTCGATAGGGTTTTGAGTAGCTAGAACGAAGTATGGTTCTTGTAACGCGTATCGTTTACCAGCAATTGTAACACTTTTTTCCTGCATTGCCTCTAAAAGTGCTGCTTGTGTTTTTGGCGGAGTACGGTTAATTTCATCGGCGAGTACCAGGTTAGAAAATACAGGACCTGGAATAAACTCAAACTCTCTAGCTGTGTTTAGTATTTCAGAACCTAAAATGTCACTCGGCATTAAGTCTGGTGTGAATTGTATGCGCTTAAAGTCTAAGCCCAGAGCATCGGCAACGGTATGTACCAGTAAAGTTTTAGCTAAACCTGGAACTCCAATTAATAAAACATGGCCTCCAGAGAAAACAGCGTTCAACACGTTTTCTACTACCTTATCCTGTCCTATTATTACTTTAGCTATTTCATGTTTAAGCTGTTCGTGTTTTTCTACCAGCTTTTTTAATGCAGTCACATCCGACATAAATCTAGTTTTTTATTTCAACGAACTTAACCAATCCTTTTCTAACTTACAATTTTCGTAATCTGCATTAATATGAATGTAGGTTTCCTTTACTTTTTCCTTTCTCCATTTACGCAATTCTCTTATTTGCTTTTGCTGTAAAGCTAGATCTTTAATTTTCACAAAATCTAATTGGTAGTCTGCAGGATGCTCTTCTATTCTTTTTGTTACTTTAATAATTTTATAAAGGCTCTTTCCAAATTGATCTTGATCGATAATTACTGGTGATATTTCGCCCTCCTTTAAATTATATACTTGCGAGTGGAGTTCGGAATCTAACTTGGTTAAATCAAAACGCGTATCTAAATTATGTGGATTAAACAGTTGACCTCCATTTGTTCGTGTTTCTTTTTCGTCGGAATACTTTCTTGCTGCATCAGCGAAGCTTATCGTCCCATTTGAAATTTCTGTTCTTACCGAGTCAGCCAATTGTCTTGCTTCCTCAATTGCACTTTGTGAGACGTTTGGATACAATAAAATATGACGGATTTCTATTTCTTGTCCACGAATCTTATCCAAATACACAATATGAAATCCAAAATCTGTTTCGAACGGTTCGCTTATATCCCCTTCCTTACGCAAGGAGAAAGCGTGGTCTTTTAACTCTTTAGCGTATGGTGAATCTCTTCGCATGCTAGGTAGCTTTCCACCATTTTGTCTAGACCCATGATCTTTAGAGTACAAAACTGCTAGAGTAGAAAAGCTAGAATTTCCTTCTAGTACGTCCTCACGCATTTCGTTTAACCTGTCGATTACACTTTGTTTATTTTCCTCAGAAATCTTAGGTTCAAACACAATTTGCGCAAGTTCTACTTCGGTACTTATATATGGTCGATCGTCTTTTGGAATATTATAAAAGAACTGACGCACTTCTTCTGGAGTAACCTCTATATTTTCGACTACAGAGGACTGCATCATATTGGCTAACTCATTGGATTTGTGATGTTCAAAAAGTTCATTCCGCAGGGCGTCCATACTTTCTTTTCTATAGAATTCCACCAAAGCATCTTCCGAGCCCATTTGTTCAACCATTTGCTCTATTTGTTGGTTCATATACGATCGGATGCGTTCCTCATCAATTTGTAAGCTGTCGACGATTGCATGGTGGGCATAGAGTTTATCCTCCATAAGTTTTCCTAAAAGATCGCACCTAGTAACTCCTTCAAGGGAAACTCCACTATATTCCATTTCTAATAGTGCTTTATCTATATCACTATCTAGCACCATATAACTACCTACTACTGCACTAATGCCTTCTACCTTATATCGTGTTGCTTCACGCATTGGTTCTTTTTCCTTTTGCTTTAAAGCTGGAATTTCCTTTTCACTTAGCTTAACAGTCCCAGTTGTATCAATTACTCCCATTTCTTGTGCATACGCACTAAATTGAAAGAAGAGTGCTAGTATAAAGAACCAGTTCTTATGGTGCATAAATTTGAAACTTTTTATTTTTAATTGCATCTTCTGTAATATCTTTTTCTAATTTTTTTATTAACTCTAACTTTTGTGCATTCAGTAAAATTTGCCTAATAGTTGGCTTAATAAATGCCAAAGGAGCAACATCATTTCGCTCTAAAACATCTTCAACTTTTAGCAAATATACTCCTATTGAATCTTGTAGTTCAAGAAATCTATCTTTTTTTAATTCCTCTACGCTTTCTTTAATAAATGGAAAATCTGCCAATAACACATCTCTTCTTATCCAGACCGAGTCGTTTAGATTTATTTGTCTGAATTGATAGCTTTTTCTTGTCAATTCTTCTTTATCCTCTTCGTCAAACCTATTTAAACGCTCTTTTACTTCATCCAAATCTGAGTATTCCTTGTTTAAAGCAACATATCGTACTTTTAGAAGTTGATTATTCAAATGAAAGTTCTCTTTATTTTTCTCATAATAGCTTTGTATTGCTGTATCGCTTACCGTGCTATCTAATTGTTTTGCAACAAAGTTGTTTTTATATGCTTCTGTATAGAGATTCCGCTCATATTCTTTTACCATCTTTTGGAAATCCTCTTGCGTATCAATTGGCAAGTTTAATTTCGCTTGCCCAAGTAATAGTTGTTCCAAGGCCCACCGATTGATATATGTATTTATAATCGCTGCACTATCGGTCTTATCTGCACTTTTGGGAAGGATATCTTTTATATCCTCGTAGTATAAATATTTATCGCTTACACTAGCAATAGGAGTTTTATTCTGTTCCTTATTGAAACCGCAACTCCAAACTAGAAGCACAATTATATTTAAGACTACTAAGTGAAATCTTATAAAAGACTGGCTTTTAACTTTCTCCATTTTCTTTTGTTTAGCTTAACCTTGTATTTTTCACGAAGGTTACTTAGCCACTGTGTTTCGAAGGCTTTGCTATAGGCTTGTACCACATCGTTTCTAGCCGTGATAAAATCTCTTTCCTCGTAAGGCATGTGCTTTTGCAACTTGACTACTTGATATGTTTGTCCTTCCTGAATTAAAGCAACTGATTGGCCTGTTTTAAAGTATGCTATCCTAACTTCATCAGAAGCTTTAGACCAAACTTCTAAAGTAGGCACAATATTAAATTCTTTTATCACCTCCTCTTCTTCAACGCTAGATTCTAACATTTCGTGTATTGCTTTAGCTTTAATCTTGTCATTCGTACTATATACCGCTACCTCCCACCTTTCTGGCAGATCGAATTCTTTTTTATTCTTATTATAATACATTTTATGGGCAATAGTATCATTTGCTGCTTTTCCCCAAACTTGTTTTTGCATTAAGTTAAACAATAAAACTCCATTATTATACTCATCTAAAGAAGCTGCATATTCTTGATTCTCTTCATACAGCTTATTTGAGTAGCTATCTAAGGCCTTTTCATTTCTGTATTTTTCAAATGCATTCTCAAGAATTTGTGGGGTTCGCATTCCTCTAGTAGCGCTCTGGACTTTATCGCTTAGGTATTCTAAAAAGTCATTATAATAAAAGGATTGCCCATCTAAAGTAAACATTTTTTTATTTTTTTCTTTCGATAAAGCAATTGGTTCTACTTTACTCATTAAGTATTTTCGGTCTATTTCTAATAACAAGTCTTCGATATAGGCGTTTGCAAGCAGATTGTATTCTAATTTAGCAAGTAATCTATTGTAAATTCTCTGATCGTAATATCGATTTCCTCTACCTGTACTTAAGAATTTTGTTATCTCTTCTAATTTCTCGTCTTTAGTTGGATGTGGTAATCGTTCTATAAGCTTCACAATATGCCAACCAATATCTGACTCGAATGGTTTACTATATGCTCCTTCTTGTAAACTATAGGCATTATCTGTAAAAACTTTTAGCCTGATATCACTTCTTCCAAATGGCTCTAACTCTCCTCCTTTATTCTTAGTAGCCTCGTCTTGTGAATATTCCTTTACTACATCAGAAAACGATTTGCCACCTTGCAATGCTTCATATGCTTCTTGAATACGTTTATCACCTGTAAGACTGTCCTTAGACTTCATAACCATAATATGCGCAGCTCTCAATTTGTTTTCTGCAGGGCGTTCCCCATGTACTTTTAAAATATGATATCCAAAGTTTGAGCGTATAATGGGTGATATTTCATTAATTGGCGTTGTATATGCTGCCTCTTCAAAAGGCATTACCATTTGCATTGTACTAAAAAAGCCCAAATCTCCTTTCGAACCTTCCGCACTTGGGTCATCGGAATTTTCAACCGCCAACTGATTAAAATCCTCTCCGGAAATAGCTCTTTCCCTCAATGCTTTTATTTTCTCGTACGCCTTTATGGTATCTTTCCCATAAGAATATGCAGGCAAGTTTATAAGAATATGGCTTACGTGCACTTCTTTTTTACTACGTTGATATAAATCTTCTAAGATAGTTTCTGTTATATTGCTTTCTTCTAAATAGCTAAGTGTAGTCTCTTTTCTATAGGTCGATATTTCCTCTAGATATTCAGTATCCTTATCTAGACCTAGTTCTCGTGCTTCGGCTAACTTTAATTTATAAGTAATATATAAATCTAAGTAATTATCTAAGTCCTTTTGTTTATCATCTGTAATTACATCAAGATTCTTCTTATATAAACGGACAATTTCTTCCTTTTCAACTGGTTGCTCATCAATATATAAGAAAGACTTCTTTCTGCTCTGTGACCAAGCTAAGGATGCAGTTAAGAACATCAATAAAAAAGTGATAACGGATAAGCGCTTCATAGAAATAATTTTAGTTAAGCAAAAATATGAAAAACCAATAGTCATGCAAGTTTTGAAGGGATGTTTCCAAGAATTAATAAG
>DATGSX010000094.1:0-8240 GCA_035302145.1 Flavobacteriaceae bacterium
GCGTATTTGTATGATGGAAACTTGGAAATAGACAACAATCTAGTGGAAAATGCTATCCGTCCTGTAGCCTTGGGTAGAAAGAATTACCTGTTTGCCGGATCGCATAAAGCAGCTGAACGAGCCGCTGGAATCTACTCATTCTTTGCCATCTGTAAGAAACACGAAGTGAATCCGAGAGAATGGTTGAAATATACCCTTGAAAATATCCTAGATATAAATCACAAAAACATCAGAGATTTATACCCACAGAATTTTAAGAAAATACAAGAAGGAAAATAACTTCAAGAAGAATTATCCTACTATGCTAGATGTAGTTGGTGGGACGGATACTATTAAACTAATGCAAGATGTTACTGGGTTTGAACCAAGAATGTGGGGACCTTTTATTATAGGCTTCGGATCATACCATTACAAATACGCAAGCGGTCATGAAGGTGATTCGCCTTTAGTTGGTTTTTCACCACGAAAAAGTGCCATTTCACTCTATGTATTTACTGGAAAAGAAGAGCACGAGCACTTATTGGAGGAGTTAGGAAAATTCAGAAAAGGAAAATCCTGTATTTATATCAATAAGCTCTCCGATATAGATCAAAACGAACTCAGAAAAATAATGATAGAAACTATTAAATTTTTAGAATTAGAATATGGGAAAAATTAAACTCGAAATTAAATGGGCGTTTATTTTTATTGCCACCATGCTTGTTTGGATGGTATTGGAGAAACTGGTTGGATTACATGACACACATATTGACAAGCATATGTACATGACCAATTTATTTGCCATTCCAGCCATCCTCATTTTTGTTTTAGCACTACGAGCAAAGAAGACAAAGGATTACAACGGCCAAATGTCGTACAAGCAAGGGTTTATTTCAGGACTTATAATTACCATGATTGTAACGGTTCTTTCACCACTTACACAATGGATTGTATCTACTATTATCACTCCAGAATATTTTCCGAATGTGATTGCGCATTCTTTAGAAACAGGATACTATAATTCTATAGAAGAAGCCGAAGCCTATTTTAATTTAAATAACTACATGGTGCAAAGTACGATTGGGGCTTTCGTTATGGGTATTATAACCACTGCAATAGTGGCCATCTTTGTAAGAACAAAACCAGGAAAAGAAAGATAACCTAAGAACAAGCCTAGTAGTTTTTAAAAAATAATTAAATTTCAAATTGGTAATAAAAATTACCGATAGGATAAACTATTTAAAACATAAACTCTTGAAAAATGTCGGAACAAAAAAAGAAAATGAAACTTGCAGAAGGGCTGCTACTACGAGCCGATCTTATAAAGAAAATAGACCATCTTCAGAATAGGATTAGGCCTGTACTAATTGTATCGAATGACAGAGTTCCGCAAGAAGACCCAAATAAATTACTTGCGCAATTAAGAAACGCAATACTAGAGTTAGAGACTTTGGTAGTTAGAATAAATAAAACCAATAATGAGACTTATATAGAAGGTGAAGGGCTTTTAATGGAAGCACTTGCTAAAAGAGATGCGTTAAAAATGCTGTCGGAGAAGTTAAGAAATATCCGTTATGCCGCTCAGGTAAATAATACAGGCGACACGGAGTTGAAAACGACTATAGATATTAAGAAATTACAGATAGAAATGGATCAAACCGGAAGAGCTTTTAGAGAGCTAGATAGTAAGATTCAAGAAGCAAATTGGCTCACAGAGCTAAAAGAGTAAGCCGAAAGGCGGAATGGTCGGGGCGAGTACCAGCCCTTTTTATTTTGGTAAGAGTTTTCGGGGCAAATAGAAAACTCTGCCTGCTAGAAGCTGCTTGGGTTGCGGCAAAAATGTATTGTTTAGGACCCAGTACTGCTTACCAATTACAAGTGTAAAATGTATAACTTACTACCAGGTACTGACCGACTATTCTTTTTAATTACTATAACTTAATCTACACCGCATAAATCCTCACCTTCCTCCTTTTAATATGTGTGTTATTAAGTTTATCGATTAACTCATCGGCTTTTTTAGCAGGTACTGCTACAAACGCACAGTCTTGTTTTAGCTCGATTACTCCTACTTCATTGCTAGACAAACCACCCTTCTTTATAAATACCCCAGCGATATCGCCTTTCGAAATTTTATCTTTTCGACCCCCAGAAATAAAAAGCGTCTTAAAAAATGGCTTCGCAATGCCAGCGGTTTTAAATTGCTCTAAAGTTTCACCCCCTGTAATAAAATCAGGCAATGCTCTTCCTTTATATGCCATGACATAAGAAGCTCCTTTGGCTGATACACGTGCGGTACGTCCGTTTCTATGGGTGAACTCTTCTGCGTGATAAGGTAAGTCGTAATGAATGATATAGTCGAGCTCTGGAATATCTAAACCACGAGCTGCTAAATCGGTGGCAACTAACACCTGACTGCTTCCGTTGCTGAATTTAATCAAAGCACGTTCGCGATCTATTTGTTCCATCCCACCGTAAAAACAACTATGTTCTATTTTATGTTTTTCTAAAAGTACGCTAAGCTCCTCAACGTTCGCTCTTAAATTACAGAATACAATCCCTTGATTTCCGATATGGTTAAAGAGGGTAATCAAAGTCTGTAACTTCTCTTCGGGTGCTGTTTCTACAATTTTGAGTTTTAAACTGGCATTTAAAGTCTCTTCAAGATAGTTTAGCGTGGTAGGTTTTGTCATGTTCACAAACCCTGGGATTTTAATACTCGAAGTGGCTGATGTTAACACCCGCTTCTCTAAGTTGGGTAAGAAACTTATAATCTCACTCAACTCTTCTTCGAATCCGACTTCTAGAATTTTATCATACTCATCCAAGACTAAGTATTTGATAGAATCTGTATTCATATGATCATCCGTAAAGTGATCTAATATTCTTCCAGGCGTACCGATTAACACGGTTGGCGTGTGTTGAAGTTCTAGACGATCCTTAGATTTTGCTCGACCACCGTACACAGCGTTTAGCTTAAGACCCGTACCCATGTCTCGGAACATTTGTTCTATCTGAATAGCCAATTCTCTAGATGGCACCACAATCAAAGCTTGAATCCCACTTACTCCTGGATCGATTTCAGCTAACAATGGCAGTAAAAATCCTAAAGTTTTTCCTGTTCCGGTAGGTGAAAGAACAACGGTATTCTCCGTTTTTTCAATAACCTCAATAGCCTCTTCCTGCATTGGATGTAACTTCTCGATTCCGAGTTTATCCAGAATTTCTTGTCGTGTTTTAATTATATCAGCCATTGTTATTTTTCTAGGTATTAGTTATTGTGGGTGTCTTTTGTTTACTTAATGTTTTGCTCCCAATAATTGGATAGCACCTTCTCGATTAATTCTTCTTTGGTTAAACGATGAAAGATGGAATTTACTTCTTCCCTAACCTCTTCTGGAATATGGCGATTGGGTTTAGTTTTCAATACTTTTCTTGCCCAAACCACCGCATTGCTGGCGTCGATCTCTAGCGAATCTGCTTTGGCAACTTCTTTAAAATGAATGCCTAGCTCCTCTTCGAATTCTGCGATGTCTTCGATTTCTTCATTTTGGATAATCGTCATCGAAAGCCCCTTCGCTCCTGCCCTACCTGTTCGTCCACTTCTATGCACATAAGTGTCGTAGGTATCGGGTAAATGGTAGTTTACAATATAAGACAATTCCTTGACATCGATTCCTCTAGCTACTAAGTCGGTAGCCACCAGAATATTTATATGGCCAGCGCAGAACTGCTCCATAATTCTATCGCGAATACCTTGGGTTAAACTTCCGTGAAGTGCCCCAGACGATATTTTGCGTTTCGCCAGATTCTTAGCCAGCTTATTAACCGCCGATTTAGTTCTACAAAATATAATTCCTTGTTCTCCTTCTTGTGTGCTTAAAAAGTGAAGTAACACATCTAACTTTTCAATCGGCTCCACCACTATATATTGATGTTCGATTCCTTCGTGCCCTAAAGTTTCCATATCCACACTTATGGATAGCAAATTCTTCGACATGTAGTTATGCACAATATCTTTCAGCTCGCCAGGCATAGTAGCGCTAAACATAAAAGTTCTACGCTTTTTAGGTAGCTTTTTAAGAATAGGCATTAAGTCTTCTCGCAATGCTTGAAACATCTCATCGGCTTCGTCTAACACCAAGTGCTTTACGGTTTTAATATCTAACGCATTTCGCTCCAACAAGTCTAAAAACCTACCAGGCGTCGCTACAACTATTTGTGTAGGCAGTTTTAAAGCTTCTACTTGACTTCGCACAGAACTTCCACCGGTAACCAAAACCATGGATACATCTGGAAGATGCGTTGCAAATTCGGTCAAGTGCTTATAAATCTGCTGAGCCAACTCGCGAGTAGGTGCTAATATAAGGGTTTGAATACTTTCGTTTTCTACCTCAGCCATTTGAAGCAAAGGCAATCCGAAAGCCGCTGTCTTCCCCGTTCCCGTTTTGGAAAGCGCCACAAGGTCTTCGGTTTGGTTTAAGATGATAGGAATAACCTGTTCTTGAATCTCAGTAGCAGCAGAAATTTCTAAATCGGCTAAAGCTTGCTGCAACGGCGCTTTAATTCCTAATTCGGATAAGGGTTTGGACATGTTTATTTTTTTACAAAGATAGAGACTGTTTTGCTGTAAAGCGCTATATGGATTTAGTAATCGTGAATGTTTAAATTTCTAATTGAAAAATCGTACAAAAGTGATGTTTGCTTAAAATATTGACGCTCAAGAAATAGCTTTAACAGAATTTTACTTTGTCGGCTAAGAAGAGTTAACTTTGGTAGTAAAAGCAAATAAAAAGAACTTTTAGCTTCTAAAAACTTTTTCGATATTACAAAACAGCTGTAATGATTATAATCATATGCCAAACATTAAGAAAATGATAAAAATAAAATACACTGAAAAAAGATTACGAAACAATTTCAGGCTGGGACTACTATTTATAGCATTAGGAATTATATTCTTTTTAGCACCCTATGTTGTGGGGGTTGGAGAATATGAGTTTCTCTTAAAAGCGGTTGGCATTGGAGAAATTGCAGGTGGGATTTTTGGGCTTATTATTTACTACTATGAAAGTAAAAATCAATACCTGACATTTAAAAATGGGGAATTGATAAAACACACTTTGATTCCCAAAAGAGTAAATCTTGCCGATGTAAAATCAGTTAAAGAATTCGCTGGTGATATAAGGCTGATTATGGATGAAAAAGAGTTTATAATCGACACCAATCTTATCGAGCCGAGCTCTTTATTGGAGTTGAAAAGTGAATTGGTAAGCTATAGGCTTCTAATGTAAATTTATTGCAGTTCTAGGTTTAAGAATAGGTGTTTATAAAAAAATGAACACTACTCATTTTCGAATTCAAGAATATCGGTAGAGTTAATTCCGATAGTAATCGTATCTTCCACATTATTATATTGCGTCAATATCGTTAATTGCTTGCCTGAATCAAGTCTTAAAAGCAGCCTGTAAGTTTTTATTGCTATGCACCGTATTTACAAATAAGGAGACTACATATAAATTCAATGTAAAACAGTACTTATCAATTGTAGAAACCCTGAATTAGAGATAGCCAATCTAACTATGCTATTAGATGCAATCATACTAAGAAAAGAGCTTACTTATAATGTATTGATAAAATAAGCATGACTTTTCGTTAACATGCTTAAATACCAGCTAATTTAACCTTAAATTTATGTCTAAAGTTCGAAAAAATGAAAGATCTATTTAGAGCACTACTTGCTGGGTGGGGAGCCAAAAAACTAGGTGGTGGTAAGTGTGGTTGTATTGGTACCATTATCCTCTTTATTATTCTTTATATCTTGCTAGGACCAGTCTTTAATCTGATATAAAGTTCCTTTTAAAGATAGATGGATGTAGATCGCCATAGCTACAATGCTGATATGGTTTTAAAACAATTAAGAGAGTAGGCGAATATTACGGCTCCAAACATGGATTTTAAAAAAACTGTATGCCTTATGTAGACAATAATGACGAATTGCTAATGAAAAATCATTGATTGATTCCTAAAAGAGTGAACCAATCGGATGTAAAGTCTATCCAAAAAATTGCAGACGATTTCAGCTTAAACCTTAGTACTTAAGAAGAATGCTTACTACTCATTCTCAAACTCCAAAATATCGGTAGAGTTAAATCCAATAGTAATCGTATCTTCCACGTTTTTATCTTGCGTCATCACCGTTAATTGCTCGCCAGATTCTAGTCTTAAAATAAGTCGAGTAGAATCCCCTAGCTCTATTTTTCGTATCACCTTGGCGGTGGTTATGTATTCGCAGTCCGTGTCAGTAGACGATGGACTTACTCTAATATTCTCATTTCGGATGGCATGACAACAAGTTTCTTTTAGCGGACAACGGAAAGCAGCCTGTAGATTTTTGTTGATATGTACCGTATTTCCAAACAAGGAAGCTACGTATAACGTATTTGGTTTTACATATAAATTCTCGGCTACGTCTTTCTGGACGACTTTACCTTTTTGTAAAATTAAAATCTCATCTGCTACCGATAGTGCGTCTTGTGTATCGTGGGTAACGAACAATACCGTAACCTTTGTTTTCTTTACAATATCGAAAACCTCATTTCTTAGTTGCGTGCGCAACATGGTATCTAGGTTACTAAACGGCTCGTCTAAAATCAACAAAGAAGGTTCTGGTGCTAAAGCTCTTGCCAAAGCAACACGCTGTTGTTGTCCTCCAGATAATTGATGTGGATAACGTTTTCCTTTATTGCTTAACCCCACTAAATCAAGCATTTCCTGCGCTCTTTTTTTCCTATTCTTCATTCTTGATATGCCATATAGCACATTATCCAAGATGGTTAAGTGTGGAAACAGAGCGTATTCCTGGAAAACCAACCCGACTTTTCTTTTCTCTGGTTGTACGAATTTATTTAAAGAGGCAATGACCTTTCCACCCATAGTAATGGTACCATGATCGGGTCTTTCGAGTCCAGCAATTAAACGCACCAGAGTGGTTTTTCCACTTCCACTCTCTCCTACAATAGCGCATACTTGTCCTGCTTTCACATGAAAAGAAACATCCTCAAGGGCATAGCTTTTGCCTTTGTCAAAACTTTTAGATAGAGAGTGTATGGATAGCATGGTTATTTTTTAATCAGTAATTTATTTAAAAATATCACAGGAATCATTGCTGTAAAGATAATGAAAAGTGATGGAATAGATGCCTCCATGACCATTTCATCGCTAGCATACTCAAATGCCTTCACCGCTAGCGTATCGATATGATAGGGTTTTAAAATAAGCGTAAGTGGTAATTCTTTCATCACATCGATAAACACCAAAATCACAGCACTAAATACTCCTGTTTTAATCAACGGGAATTCAATCTTAAAAAACGTTCTTAGATTTCCTACCCCTAGCACTTTTGAGGAATCCGGAATCGTATTATCTACCTTCAATGCAGTGGAATCTATTGGGTTATAAGCAACTGCCAAAAATCGAACAGCATAAGCATAGAATAGTGCAATTAATGTTCCATTAATAATAAGTCCAGAGTCAACTCCTATGCTACTAAGTACACTAATCAGCCATTTGTCTAATGCAAGTGTTGGAATCATAATTCCAATGGCAATTACAGCACCTGGAATAGCATAGCCTAAAACTCCAACTCGGGAAATACTTTTAATGGTGCTAATAGCACTCCACTTTGAAAAGTAAATAAGTAATAATGCAAATAGAACGGTGATAATAGCCGATACAATAGCAATAGCAAAACTCTGCAGAGAGAGCATGATAAACTTCATATCGAAAACCGTCGATGCGGTTATTACGGCCCAATAAACTAATTGTGCTAAAGGAATTATAAACCCTAAAAGAATAGGTAGTATAACAGCTATAAATATAATCCATTGCATAGCGCCTTTAGGTCTTTTGCGCACAATATGCGAACCATCAGCTTTGGAAGATGTAAACTTTACTTTTCGAACTTGCCACTTTTCAAATAGAATTAAGGCAAAGATTATCAAGATTAATAAGGCGGATAAATAGACTGCGGTTTGTGGTTCACCGAGGGAAAACCATGACCTGAAAATTCCTGTTGTAAAGGTATTTACACCATAATATGTAGCCGCTCCATAATCGTTAAGCACCTCCATTAAAACCAACACCAATCCTGCTATAATTGCAGGACGTGCTAGAGGTAGCATGAGTCTAAAGAAAGTTTTTCGTTCTCCAACTCCCAACATTTTAGATGCCTCTAGAAGATTGTTCGCTTGATTTAAAAAGAA
>DATGSX010000095.1:0-6509 GCA_035302145.1 Flavobacteriaceae bacterium
ATTTATAGGGTTTATTAATTTAAAAATAACGAATAATTTGAGTGTTATCTTTGCTTTTATGATTGTTTGGCTGGGAATTGCATTTATATTATGATAACGAGTGGTGTTTTTATTTCACTATCGAGATTCTTTAAGTCAAACTTATTTAACAACGTCTTTTACTCGAACAATGGAATCCGCTTTATTCAAACTTAAACGAACAATACTTGTTTTAGTTGCTTTTAAATCATGCGGCACATGGGCATCCAATGCAATTATATCGCCTTCTTTTAAGTGCTGCACTTCGCCTTTTACCCCAAAATCTATCGCCCCCTCAAAAACTTCCACTACAATTGGAAATGGTGCTGTGTGCTCTTTCATTACTTGGTCTTTTTTAAATGCAATACGAATCTCTTTACCAAATTCTGTATCTAACAAAACCTTGAGGGTCGGGCGCTCTTCATGATAGATTAAATCCTGGGTGAGTGATGCTATTTTCATAAGTCTATAATTTTGTTATTTAGATTGATTTAAAATTATAGAATGTTTTTTAATAACCATATGAATGCTTAGAAAACTTCCTTTTATAAACAAGCTAAAAAAGATAAATAAAGGATATACTTTTAAGATGCGGATAAAATATCTATCGTATTTTCGCTTTCACTCAATAAAATCCTTGAATTAATTTGAAATAATGGGTTGATTTATAGCGTTACGGCAAATTACATTTTCCAACCCAATACATATTAACAAATAAAGTGGCTTAAATATTTAAGTTATTGGTTTAGAGTAATAGAAAAATGGTTGTGGCACAACAATTGAATATATAGATTGAAATACGCTGCGAAGTCCGTATAATATGGGGCATTGTAGCGGTTGTGAAGAAAAATAAATAGATAATCAATATAGTGTTAGTAAAGAAAGCTGACACATTGACCTTGAAAATACATATGAGCAAATCAAAAATATCATTTTTAGACAGTTTGTCATTACAGGATTTAAACACGGATGCAGAATTTATTCCACTTTTATCTCCGAAAGATGAGGAAGCGATGAATCAAGAAGAGGTGCCAGAAGAGTTGGCTATTCTACCTCTCAGGAATATGGTGCTTTTCCCTGGTGTAGTTGTGCCTGTTACGGCTGGAAGGGATAAGTCTATTAAACTTATCAATGAAGCCAATGCCAATAATAGAGCTATTGGTATTGTTGCACAGCATAACCAAGAAAATGAAGACCCTAGCTTTAAGGAGCTGCATAAAGTAGGTACCGTAGCAAGAATTCTGAAGGTGCTTAAGATGCCAGATGGTAATACCACCGTTATCATACAAGGTAGAAAGCGCTTTAAGATGATAGAGGAAGTTAGTTCGGAACCTTATTTACATGCGAAGGTAAAAGAGATGGTAGATGTAGTGGCACAACCGGAAGAGGAAGAGAAGTTTAATGCCATTATAGACTCCATTAAAGAAGTGGCACTGGAGATTATTAAGAACAACCCTACGCTGCCTTCGGAATCGGCATTTGCTATTAAAAATATCGAAAGCACAAGCTTTTTAATCAATTTCGTGTCGTCCAATTTAGGAATTCCAGTAGAAGAAAAACAAAAACTATTGGAGATGGACTCTCAAATTGATCGAGCGCTGGAAACCTTGCGACTGATGAACATAGAATTGCAAAAACTAACTTTGCGAATGGATATCCAAAGCAAGGTGCAAACCGATATCAACAAGCAACAAAGAGAGTATTTCTTGCATCAGCAAATGAAAACCATTCAAGAGGAGTTAGGTGGACATTCAGCCGAAGCTGAGGTGGAGGAACTGCGAAAGCTAGGAAAAAAGAAAAAATGGAGCAAAGACGTTGCAGAGCACTTTGATAAGGAGCTTGCCAAATTGCAACGTATGAATCCACAAGTTGCAGATTATAGCATACAGCGAAACTATTTAGACCTGATGTTGGATCTACCGTGGAACACATTTACCGAAGATAAATTTGATCTGAATACGGTAAGAAAAAAACTAGATGAGGATCACTATGGACTAGACGATGTAAAGGATAGAATCCTCGAGTACTTAGCGGTACTAAAGCTTCGAAAAGATATGAAGTCGCCTATACTTTGTTTATATGGTCCTCCAGGAGTTGGAAAAACTTCATTAGGAAGATCTATTGCCAATGCTATAGGTAGAAAATATGTGCGTGTTTCCCTGGGAGGTATGCGAGATGAGTCTGAGATAAGAGGACATAGAAAGACCTATATCGGAGCCATGCCAGGTAGAATTCTTCAGAATATAAAAAAGGCTGGAAAAGGAAACCCGGTTTTTGTATTGGACGAGATCGATAAACTTGCTATAGGTAGTCAAGGCGACCCTTCTTCTGCATTGTTAGAAGTATTAGACCCAGAACAAAACAATGATTTCCATGATAACTTCTTAGAAATAGGTTATGACCTTTCTAATGTTATGTTTATCGCTACGGCGAATAGTTTAGCTACGATACAGCCAGCACTTCGCGATAGAATGGAAATTATTAATGTTACAGGCTATACAATCGAAGAGAAAGTGGAAATAGCAAAACAGCATTTGTTCCCAAAACAATTAGAAGAGCATGGGTTAAAAACTAAAGATTTAAAAATAAACGACACAGCACTCGAATTTATAATCGAAGGCTATACGCGAGAGAGTGGAGTTCGTAATTTAGAAAGACAAATAGCTAAAGTAATCCGCCACTTCGCTATTAAAGTAGCTTCCGATGAAAAGTATGAGAAATCGGTAAACAAAGAGGTAGTAGAGGAAATATTAGGGGTTCCAAAACTATTGCGAGATCGATACGAAGGTAACGACGTGGCAGGAGTAGCTACAGGCTTGGCTTGGACGCAAGTTGGTGGAGATATTTTGTATATCGAAACAGCCCTTTCCAAAGGAAAAGGCACCATGAGTATTACTGGAAACTTAGGGAAAGTGATGCGAGAATCGGCTACCATTGCCTTAGAGTATATTAAGGCAAATGCAGAAGAATTGGAGATAGATCCAGATATTTTCCAAAACTACAATGTGCATATCCACGTACCGGAAGGCGCAACACCAAAAGATGGGCCAAGTGCTGGAGTAGCCATGTTGACCGCTTTAGTGTCGCTTATCACACAGCGAAAAGTACGCAAGAATTTAGCCTTGACGGGTGAGATAACCCTACGAGGTAAGGTGCTACCAGTTGGAGGAATAAAAGAGAAAATCTTGGCAGCAAAGCGAGCGAAAATAAAAAATATCGTACTTTGTGAAGACAACCGAAAAGATGTCGAAGAGATAAAGGCTGAATACTTAAAAGGTCTACACTTCGAATATGTTACCGATATGAGTGAGATGCTTAAGTATACGGTAACGAAACAGAAAGTGAAAGACGCAAAAAAGTTTTAAGCCAACCACATCTAAAACAATAAGGTAGAAGTACCAAGAATACATAAGGAAGAATCCCTTCGCTACCAAACGAAGGGATTTTTTTATTGTTTCTTATTGTAAGCAAGCTTAAATTACGTTAGCTTTGCTTTGCTGTTGAAATAGCTCATAAAACACCTTAAAATTAATCAGAATTAGTCAATTTTAAACTTTTGTATTTCAATAAAATCAGGAGATATACGAAGTGGAATGTAATTAATTAGTAGACTAAAGCGATAATGCCACCGTTGTTGTATGCGTAAAATTTTATTTTTTATACTCTTGTCTTTTGCTTGTGTAAATGGTGTTGCACAAGTTGGTGGAAAACATGTATATAG
Source organism: Flavobacteriaceae bacterium (assembly GCA_035302145.1). Classification (GTDB taxonomy): domain Bacteria; phylum Bacteroidota; class Bacteroidia; order Flavobacteriales; family Flavobacteriaceae; genus JAJYTI01. The sequence continues at coordinate 3,740 of DATGSX010000095.1, forward strand.
TTTTTTAAACCTAGCTCATGGGCCACGTCAAAGCGCTTTAGGGGGAAAAGTAATCACTCTTTTTGATTATGATCCATCGGCAGCAATCCTTAATCCCGCTAGTATTAACACCGAGATGCATAATCAAATCGCATTAAACTATACAAATTATATCGCCGATGTAAACTATGGAACAGCAGCCTATGCATTGCAATTAGGCGAAACCAACCATGTATTACATGCGGGTGTTAATTATATAAATTACGGCACGTTCGATGGCTATGACCCAAATGGAAACTTCACTAACACATTTACTGGAGGCGATGTAGCACTTTCTTTTGGATATGCTTATGCTATTCCGAATATTCCCATTCGTGTGGGGGCAAATGCAAAGTTCATCTCCTCAAAATTAGAGCAATACTCTTCCTTTGGGGTGGCTATGGATCTGGGTGCCATGTATCTTGCACCAGACTCTGACCTTCGAATCAGTGTGGTAGCTAGGAACATAGGAACTCAGGTTACAGCATATCATGAAACCTACGAGTCTTTGCCGTTTGAACTTCTATTGGGTGTCTCCAATCAATTAGAAAACTTACCTTTACGATGGCATATTACCCTAGACAATATGCAGAAATGGAAGATTGGATTTGCCAATCCGAATCGAACAGAAGTTGGCTTAGATGGAACCGAAAAAGAAGAGAGTGTTACATTTATAGATCATGCATTACGACACGTTATAATAGGAGTAGAACTTTTCCCGGAAAGTATAATAAATCTCCGATTAGGATATAATTTCCGTCGAGGAGAAGAATTACGCATAGAAGAACAACGAGCATTTGCAGGCTTAAATGCTGGTTTTTCTATTAAGCTAAACTCCTTCCGTGTTAGTTATGGCTATGCTAAATATAGTGCCGCTGCTAGCTCAAATTATTTCGGACTAAACATCGACTTTTAAAAACAACATGATGCAACAAATTTGTATTGCTATAGATGGATACTCCTCTACAGGTAAAAGTACATTGGCCAAACAATTGGCAAAACACCTAAATTATATCTATGTAGATACTGGTTCTATGTATAGAGCAGTAACGCTATATGCTATACAAAACGACTTCTTTAATGAGGAGGAAGAACTTATAGTTTCGAAACTTCTGGATGCTTTGCCGTCAATAAACCTTAGCTTTAAACCAATTGCCAACGATGAACTTCCTACAATTCATCTAAACGGAATATCGGTAGAGAAAGAAATTCGCAATATGAAAGTGTCGGAAAAAGTTAGCTTAATTGCAGCTATTCCAAAAGTACGACGCAAGCTTGTAGAGCAACAGCACAAAATGGGAGAACATAAAGGGGTAGTGATGGATGGTCGCGATATAGGTACGGTAGTGTTTCCAAATGCCGAACTAAAATTATTTATGACGGCTACTCCAGAAGTTCGTGCCCAACGTAGATATGATGAGTTAATAGCACAAGGAGAAAAGCTCACTTACGAAGAGGTTTTACATAATGTACAAGAGCGCGATAGAATAGATAGCACTCGTGAAGATTCGCCATTGATCAAAGCCGAAGATGCGATAGAAATAGACAATTCCAATATGAATTTAGAAGAGCAATTTATTTTAGTAAATAAATTAGTTCAGGATGCTTTGGTAAAAGGTAAATAATAGGTTTTTGTATTTTACCTGACTTTTCAGCACACCATGGTTTATAAGGTTAGCACCTAGGTAATTAATCTAGGAAATTTTGATTTGTTTACATAAAAACCATTTTATAAGCATCTTTCCTTATTTCTTTTATTTTTCTTGTATTCTACTTATTAAGTTTGTATTTTTGCACTCCAAACTTACGACACGTCAAAACTGGGTTTGGATTTATAAGTAAATTAATGTAAAATCACTTTCGTTAGTTGGTCGGTAACAGTTTGAGCAACGGCGAAATACAAACATTTAGCTTTCGATTTTAATTAAATGTAGATCGAAAGGTATTTCATTCATTTTAAAATGGCTGAAGAGAAAACAAAACAAGAGGAGCTTTCATTAAAGGAGCGTGATCCTCAAAAATTCCTAGAGGAGTTTGATTGGCACAATTACGAAGAAGGAATTGATCCGATTGACGATGAGAAACTAGAGGAGTTCGAGAAATTAGTAGAAGAGAACTTCGTAGATACCTTAGATAAAGAGGTAGTAGAAGGAGAGGTTGTTCACATGACCGATCGCGAGGCGATTATCGACATTAACGCTAAGAGTGAAGGTGTTATATCGTTAAACGAGTTCCGTTACAATCCAAATTTAAAAGTAGGAGACAAAGTAGATGTTCTTATCGACATTCGTGAAGATAGCTCTGGTCAACTTGTTTTATCGCACCGTAAAGCTCGAGTAATTAGAGCTTGGGAGCGTGTAAATAAAGCACACGACGAAGAAACTATTATAAACGGATATGTTCTAAGTAGAACTAAAGGAGGAATGATCGTTGATGTATTTGGTATTGAAGCTTTCTTACCAGGTTCACAAATCGACGTAAAACCTATCCGTGATTACGACGCTTACGTAGGTAAAACTATGGAGTTCAAAGTGGTGAAAATCAACCATGAGTACAAAAACGTTGTAGTTTCTCATAAAGCGCTTATCGAGGCAGACCTTGAGGAGCAAAAGCGTGAGATTATTGGTCAGTTAGAGAAAGGACAAGTACTAGAAGGATTGGTTAAGAACATTACTTCTTACGGAGTATTCGTAGACCTAGGTGGTGTTGACGGACTTGTTCACATTACCGACTTATCTTGGTCTAGAATTAA
>DATGSX010000096.1:0-109377 GCA_035302145.1 Flavobacteriaceae bacterium
CCCATAATTTCGGTAAACTGAAGGGGCTCTACGTTTGCAACGGGCAATAAAAGCGGACGTATTTTATAATAATATTGCGATCCTGGAATTACCTGATGATCTAAATAAGATATTTCTGTAGATGCAATAGTATCCAACGGAACATAGTCTCTTCCTACTTGTCGGGATTTTAAAATTTGAATACCACTGTAAACTCCAGTTTTCGGAAGTGGTTCCCATTCCATTAACAACCCATTTAAAGTATCGGTTACTTGTAAATTTCTAAGAGGTGAAATAAGATGTTTCTTTGCATTCATCATATATAACGTATCCGATGCCGGCCCTAAATTGCCCGCTAAGTCTAAGGGCCTCATATACCAAACGACTTGCTCCATAGGGTTTATGGTTCTCGAAAAGTGAACAAAAACACTATCTGTTCCTCTGCTATTAACGAACGTTGTATCTGCTCCAATAAACTTTTTAGTATCTATATCGTAGGTATAAAGTTGAGCATAGGTTGGAGTAACTAAGTCTTTAGTCGTTTTAGAATAAAAAGAAACTCCTGCTAAGCTATCAGAGGACCATTTATTATGAACCCTAAACTGCAAATTGTATTTCTGATAATTTCCATCTAACGAAATCGTTTGAATGACACTTTCAGGACCAACTGCCTTCACCTTACTAAATCTATAATTAACTGCCTCGCCCTTCTTCCAAGAGGAATCTATATAAATAAGTCCTAGGGCTGCTCTAAAAGTGGGAGAAAGTAGTGCCAGTCCTACTGACTCTATTCCATCGTCTATCATTGAACTATAAACTTCGTTCAAATCATTAGTCTTGAAATGATTTAAAAGAGATTCACGATCTTTTCCACTCAATCTATTTTCCAGTTCCTGAACTGAGCTTGGAAAGCTTAATTCTGCAATTTTTTCAAAGTTATTCTCTCCTTGCCCTGCTTTATATATAAGTATTTTTTCATCTGGGGATGGAAAAAAATAGCTATCTCCTTTTTGCGGGTATTCATAAAACTGTTCCAAAGAAATCACAACACCTTTTGGTCCAGGTAAAAGCACAGGCAATTCTTGGGCATGCATTTTATAAATACCACTAAAAATCAAAACACAACAAATAACCCACTTAAAACTTAGATTCATTATACTATATTTTTTCATGTTTTTAATTTTAATTACAACTAATTTTCTGGCCATTAGAATCTTTACCAAAACTACCAGACAGATCTAACCCAGAATTAGAACCTCTTTGTTTATACCCAACAGATAAGTTAGCATGGCCACAAACTTTAGCACCTACTGGAATGAATCCAAACCAATTAGCACTATTACAATTCCCAGGTGCCTTAAGTATGTTAAATTCTGCACCTGCAGCAATTCTTCCATTGAGATTCCATCCTATCGAATTATTATATCCCCCTGTAATTCTAAAACAAGCTCCTACATGAGCTCCAATTAATTCTAGACCTAAGACTTCCACGGTTGCAGAACCGTTAACTTCACCCCCAAGACTTATGCTTAAAGTAGCTTGGCTTGGTTGGGTGGACGGGAAGTTTAGGAAAACAAAAGCATCGGCTGAATAACCAAACCCTGCACTGACGGAAGCGATCCAGATATCCCCTTTATAAGGACCAGCACTAAAAGAGGTTCCAGCCGAAACAAAAGCACCACTAAAAGTATCGGTTCTACCTAATAAATCTTCATCGATGGATCTAAAATAGCCGGTAACATCACTTTGTCGCCTGACAGCTGGCTTAATATTGTAACCCAGCGCAAAGTCGCCATAAGCATCGAATAGACCAGCTATTTTATAAGAGCTTTGGACACCCAAGAAAATATAGAGATCATTTTTCCAACTAACTCGGGCTAAGCCAGTACCAGTACCACTTACTGCTTTTATAGGTTCAAATTCTCCTTTTATTTCGATTGAGAAATTCTTTTCATTTAAATCCAAGACTATACTGGCTTCAGCCATATTAATTGAGTTTACCACTGTTAGATTACCCGTTCCTTTTATCACAGGTTTTGAAGCAGTTCCAGTTTGCACTTCCACTTCTAGTGGATCAATCTTATATATATTGTCTACCCCGGTAATTCCCACTCCAGAAATAATCTTAATAGTTGTTTTGTACTGATTTTGATTCTTTTCATAATAAAAACCTCCCCCTACTCGGGTTAAACTAACTATCCCCCCCACTGGTATGGTAGCACCAACTGCAAATTCTGCTCCTACATCTATACTATTAATTCCTTTATAGTAGCGGAAAGCAAAATCTGCTCCGAAGTTAGTTCCAGGGATTTCGAAACCACCATTACCGCTGAAACCTTGATCTCCAGCATCATTAGTACCCACCTCCAATTCAACATTTGCTGCAATTGCTGGAATGTCAAGTGTCGCACCTATCTTATCAATTTTTACATCCATCCCTCCGCTTTGATTTGCTTGGAAGGTTAAGCCACTTGCATCAAAAGATATAATGTTTAAGTTAATGTCAAATCCTCCATCTAGTCTTAAAGCTGGTAGATTTTGGATGTACCTGACTTCTATTCCATTTAAATTAAAACCTGCAAATCCAAAATCTGCCGCATAATTCGTCGGAACATCCAGCGCAAAGTCTCCATCGGTGGATACCATAAAGTTATTTATTTTTACTTCTTTCTTAATGTATTTTGTGAATTTCATGTTTACTCCTCCTGAAAGATAGTAAGCACCAGTATTTGAAACTTGGCCAAAACTTATATTAGACCCATTATCTCTAATAACAGCTGCACCAAAAACCGATATTTCCTGTTCAATATTTTGACGTAAGTCATTTGCAGCAGTTTTGGCTCTTTGTTTAATTTCTTCCTCTAAACCATCTAACGAAAAATCAAACTTTCCTCCAGATATACCATTCTTAGAGATCCTTAAATTACTCAGCTTTAAATATGAAGGTTCAGAAGAAGGTAACTTTAACGTTACAACACCACCTGTTGATATACCATTTTCTGAAATTTGCAATTGATTTACATGCGCGTGTAATACATCACCAAATTTCAAAGCAGGAATGTTTTTCACCTCAGCGGTTAATTTCTTTAATTCAAATGAAGTATCAAAAGTAAGTTCTTCAATAGGAATCTCAAGTGGGTCTAAAGGACCTATCTTAGGAGTATTGATTTGCCCTGCAAGATTTAAACCATCTTTCCCAATCCATGATTTTTCGGCATCTAATATCAAATCAAAATCATAGATATTTATTTCTACAGGATCGTTAAATGCTAATGAGAAGTAAAACTTGAGGTCTTCTAATTGACTCCTAATGTTTTGAATATTAGCCACCTCTTCTTCTATCGATCCGATTGGTACATTGTTTTCTTCCAACCATTCTTTAAATGCGTTCTCATTTTCACTACCTAAACTCGGGAATCTATCTGCGCCCTCACCCATAAAAAATTCGATGGAACCTGGAGTAGACCCGTCCAATACATTAGCGACTTTCTCAGGCATGATAGTAGGAGAAAAGCTCTCCAACATATCTCTTGTAATTTCATGGCTTATAATTCTAAATGGATCTAATTTGATGTGCCCACTAATACTTCCCCAACTGCCATTTTCATCCTTCTTTACTACAATCTGGTTTTCTTCTTCATTAGAAAACTCCAAAGGAATGTATTCAAACAGTTTAGCGTTAAGACTTGATTTGTTTATAGCTACTTGATTTGATTCAGGAATCGCATTTCCGTCGTCATCAAAAGTAACTTTTATATCAGTAAACTTCAGATTAGTTTCATTATCAAGCTCTATAATAGGTAAGTAGAAATCAAGTCCCACAAATTCACCAGTCCAAGTTTGCGAACCATCCTCATTTTTTTGTGCCTCTTCTAATTCAATAGCAAAACCTAATAATTGATTGATATTAAGACCTCCTCCATCTTCTAGTTCAAAATCAATTTTAATGTCATCTTCTACAAACTCGTGTGTTGCTTGGGCTGAAATATAGCCTACCTTGGAAGCTTTAATTGTTTGTTCTCCTTTTGGCACATATAACTGATATTCTCCTTTATCATTGGTAAAAGTACTGATATACTCTTTATCATCTACTCTTATTCTGACACTATCAATTGCTTGCGTAGCCCCAGCGATTGTAGCTTTTCCATAGGCTCTAACTCCCTCTTCCAAATAAAACACCTCTTCTACAAGTTCGTTATTTGCTGGAAACTCTACTTCATTTTTAATAGCCACATATTTACTATCCTTGGGTGGGGTCATAGTAACGATGGTGTTTCCACCAAAACCTTCATAAAGCCATTCTCCATGTACATTTGTTGTATTAATGGTGTCAAAAACGTGGATGTTCACTCCTTCTATGGGTTCATTTGTGTCTTTGTCTTTTACTACGAATTGAATCTTGGCTCTTTTTCTTTCTAAATATCCTATTTCGCCAATATCAATTACCTCGGACACAGTAGAAGAAGAAGATTCTGCTTCAGATCCTCCAAAAAAATCATACGAAGGACTAAAAAAGCTAAAAGGGGATATGATTCCCGATGGTAGTAAATTAGCACCAGAAATCGTGCTATTCACAATACCTACGTATGATGGGAAATCATTCTCCGTTAGAGACTCTCCTGCTTCCGTGCTTCCTACTGTTACTAATTCTTGAACAAGAGGACGGTTAACTTTTACTGCACTTGACTCTATTTCAATAACTCCCTCTTTTTTTACATAACCATTTTTTTCTACAATTAATGTGTGGGTTCCTGGGAAGTATGTTGTTTGAAAGACTCCAGATTGATCGGTTTCAAAGTAACTATTGCTTTTTTCAAAATGAAGTTTCGCATTAGCTATAGCTTCGCCCTCTTCATCCACTACTTTTCCTATTAGGGGAGTCACTTCGGGAGTTAGTTTAAATTGTTTAAACGGAGTTATACCAGGGGCTATACTAAACTCCATTTTCTTATCAACAGGATCCACTGGCAAGTCTTCATAGGATGAAGGTACAGACACTAAAGTAAGCGTATAGTTTGCCCCTTGTTTAAGCTTCGGAAGATTACCAATATAAAAATATCCTGATTCATCGGTAGTTGCTGTGGTTCCCAAACCATTTGCTAAAAGTCCTCCTCCAAACATTACATCTTGCATACCAGGACTGATGTCTTCCCCTAAATAAGTGACCTCTAATGGAACGTATTTGTAGGTTGTTGAACTTGGCACTTGTGTTGATGAGTTATTTGTATTATTAGACGATTGATGAGAAAATGTAGTCATAGGCCACGTAGTACCATTAAAAGCAGGTATAGTAGACTCATAAGGATTTACCCCTGTAAAACCATCTGTATTTACCATCGAAAAATCAAACTGAGGTGTTATTGGATTACTTATAAAAATTCCGCTATCAGTAGGGCTTTCGTTTAGAACATCGCTTTGGCTATATGAAATTCTAACCACAGCATTTTCAATAGGAACCTCGTTATCATCTGAGTACAATATAACTCTTCCCTCAACTGCAGACGGCTCAAATGTTTGTTCATATTCAGCATATACATGGGCTATTTCTGATTTAAGATTATTCGTAGTTCGTACTCTTAAATCTGTAGTTAGAGGTTCTAAGCCAGAGTTTTCACTTGAAATTTCGATATAAAAGTCTTTATAAGCGAATAACTTGCCGAAATCATAGCTTTTCAAGCTTTCTTGACTTTCACTAAGCGATACAGAAGATATTTTATAGTATTGTTTTCCATTAAAGGTTTTAGTTTCTCTTGACTGCCCTACATTATGATTCCCTTCATATTTTAAAAAAGCATTGGAGCTAAAAACATTGGATTCACGATAAATATCAATTTTTAAATTATCCATCGGGAATGAAGAGTTTTCCAACAATACATCTTTCACAGAAGGAGTAAATCTAAAAGTATTGGCCACCAAAGTAAATTCACCTAAATCGGTTTCCTGTATACTTCCTTGAATTTTATTTTGTGGAATTTCATAAGAGAAGTGATAAAACCCTGGTTGGTTTACACTTATCATTAACTTTTCTCCTACTACATTTTCTAGAAACTCTTCATTTAAGAACTCTAAATTAAAATTACCATTCGCATCGGTGATTCCTGTGGCAATAACATCCCATTTTTCTTCCGTTATATTTTGCTGCGCGTTAGCTTTATAAATTGAAGCCGACTCTACCGGTGGATGAGAAGGATTTGGTCCTCTGATATTAGGTTGAAAACCTCCTCGGTTTCGAGGAATAGGAATTGAGTTTGGTTGAGGAACTTTTATCCCAGGAACTTTTATCTCAGGAACATTTATACCTGGCCCTTCTGAAATAATATCAGCCCAAGCACCCGAAGTTCTACCACCCATATAAATAGGATTATCTGGCACAAAAATGGGTGTATCAACCAGTTTATCAATTCCTATACTTGTTTTCGCTACTTTAAGTTGTACAGTTGCTCCTTCTAGAGGATGTTTTTTACTACCCTTAGTTGTTCCTACATTTTCATTTTCATAATAAATAGAATTTGCCCTGCTTGAACTTACCGTTGTTGGTTTATCATAAGAATCAGATTCATCTACTTCTCCTATTGCATAATCTAAAGGTATCATGGTATAATCTGTGACAAAACCATCATGGATATTAAGGGTTGGGTCGACTTGAGTTAAAGCAGTATAATTGTTTTGAAGAAGCAAATCATTTCCCATATAATAATTCACAGGAGATTGCACAAAAAGATCTAATGGAACTCCGAAATCACTTAAAGGTGTATATAGAGGGATATTAATCGGACTTCTAGGTTTTTCATAATCCTCTTCTGACTTTCTAAATACCCAAGTTAACTTCCCTTTAACTTTATTGGTTAATAAATCTGATTCCTCCTCAGAACCCTCTTCTTGACTATCTGCGATTATCTCTGTTTCTGGTACAATCGCCTGTGGTTTATAAATAATTCCAATAATCTCACTGTACCCATCGTTGTCAATCACTAATGGGCTGTTGGCTTGCTGCATTAGGTTTGCCTTAACTCGAACAATATACCTTTGATCTTTCACCAATACATTTGGAAATCGAATGGTATCTAATAGGAAAGTTGTAGTAGGGATATTTTTCCTTTCAAAAACAGGTGGATTATTTAAAGCATCGGTTTTTAATTGTCCTGGAAATATTTCTCTAATTTCTAAATCATAGTACAGTGCACCCATCGGCAGACCACATGTGGTAATTGATGGAGTCCAAGTAAACTGAATTTGACTGGAGTGAGGAGTGATTTCTTCAAAGTCTTGGTTAAAAGATCCCATTGATGAAACTGGCATCACAAACTGAGGCGCAGATGCGGAATAACAGATAGTAAAGTTGGCACAACCTGTTCCTATTACAGAAAGCGGCATAGAATGTCCGGGATGGTTATAATCGTAGGCAGTAACACATATTCTGTATTGTCCTTCGGGTAGTTTATAGTTTACAGCATTGGATCGCAATTCGGATAAGCTAGTGTTTTCAAACACCAAATCATTGGTAGAGAACTTACCAAATGCCTCGGAGATAATGTTTGGATTTAGTTGCAAGGTCTGATTAGGTCCAAGGAAAATAGGACTTTCTGGCTGATACGATTCCTTTACGGTAATCCCCATAGGACCGGGAGCAATACGCTCTATCCTAGCATGCAGTTTGATTGCTCTTTGTTGGCTGCCGGTATTGGTCAATATAACCGCCAAATTATCGACAATATCATTAGTAAGTCCGGTTCGGTTGATATCACCTTGGGCGTTTGCTAAGCCCAATAAATACGGTGAAACCGGTTGTCTCACCATGGTGTTTACCTGGATATCATATTGCGCTTGTACATCTTGTATGGCTAGCAAAAATAATAAAGGAATCAAACATAGAATAGTCCATATCCTTCTTATAAAACTAGTATGATTTTTATCAGAACCTATCATAACCTGCATTTTTTAAAATTTATAAGAATAATTTATAGAGGCAGTAAACATCTTACTATTAACTGCGTACGGAATTTGATCAATTTCATTTAGTGGATTTAAGTTTACTGGAGGAGTAATCGTATAATTCGCTGCGACTCCAAAACTATGATGGCGATTCGGCGAAAAATTTGAACTAAGATTAAAAGTAATGTTATCACCAGTTGGAGAGTCAGATGCTTTATTGACAAAGTATCCAATATTGGCTTGAACCATCAAATTTCGATTTTCCAAAAACTGTATATTAGCACCACCATTCAACCCAATAGATTCGTAATCACTACTCTGAGTTTCGTATTTACTGTAAATGATATTTGTATTTATCCCAAAATATCTTCTAATAAAATATAGCGAGTAATTCCCAGAAAGATTAATGTTACTTCCATTGGCTTGGTGCATGGTCACGGGATTTCTATCATTTAAATCTGTGTAAGTTAAACTGCTACTTATCGTGTGTTGGTGGTTGTCTCCAAAGAAATTCAATGATGGCACTATTGTATAAGTCAGCATTAATTGATCTACTCTTGTGGAGTCTGACAATTTAGCAAGTCCGTCATTTTGATATACTTCTACACCTGTAAGGTTAGCACTTAGATTAAAATGTTGACTAAAAAACACATTAGTAGAAAAATTCCCGGTATTTGTAACAAGCTCTGTATTACGCATACCATCTAAGTTATTGTGTTGGGTAGTATAAGCTCCATTTAATGACCATTTCCCTTTAATTAATCGGGTCCCCATATTGACATTAATCATCTCTATATCGTTAACCATATAGGGAACTCCCAAGGATTTAAAGTCTGGCTGAATCCTTCTGTAACCAACCATAGCATTAAACTTATCTAAAGATAGAGAAAGCTGGGATTGCCCCGACCAACTAAATACCGAACTATAATTAAAGGAGGCTATATCTCGAACAAAACCAGGAATTTCTACCTCCTCTATTTCATGTACTTCTCCCAATGAAATGTCTCTCGTCCATAAACTTGCAGCTACATCTCCTTGCCAAGTTAATTTTTTAAAGATGGGAAAGTTCCAAGATAATCCTAAAACGCTATTGCTCTCTGGAGAAATTCTTTCTTCTATCTCCTCCTGCAATCCATCGTTTATAGAGGATATTTCATCTTCGGCTTGCATATACATAATGGTCAGTTCCTTTTTCTGATCCTTTATTCCAAGCTTTACACCATAAGCATTTCGGGCATATTGCGGCTCCCGATGCCGAATTCGAGTAGTGTCCCTGCTAATGGCTTTATTTGTTTTTCCATAGAAAGAAGCGATATAAAAAGAACCAGGATTGAGTTCTACCCCCGCACCTAAAAAATTCTGACCGTCAAAAACAAAAGGAGAAAACGGAATATTGCGGTAGCCTAAGTGCAGTTTTATCCATTTATAAGAAGGGCTTATTCCAAATTGAGTAAACGGATCGGCATAACTTTCACTATATTGTGAAACGCTAAATGAAAATGGCAGAGAAAACCCATAAATAGTAGGAACAAAGTTCCCATGTATATTCCATGAGAAGGGATCTCTAGTAGAAAAAGGTTCGTTGGAGGAATAAAAAGTGGTATTTCCACCTATTCCTCCCGTAATAGTAAAAGGTTTCTGACTTCCCAAATCTCCAATGTCCTGGCCATAAATTAATATGGTTGAAGTGAATTGTATAATTAGAAAGAATATGAGCTTCATGATTATTTCTCTGGACATAGGCTAAGCGTGTTTTATATGATTCATTTAGGCACCAAAGAGAAGGATTTAGAAATTATTATTTTTGACAGCTCAATTAGAATAATTTTAAATAAACCTTCCTCAATAGACACTTTAATAACATATTTTATCAATATGAAGCTTTAATTACTAGTCTTACATATACCGCTAAAGTATTTAATGTGTTTTAAAACATCAATAGTTATTGAGTATTCCATAGGTATCAATGAGTATTTGAGGGGTTTCATTGAGTATTCATTAAATTAGGCTGTTATAAATACCTTCTGTTCCACACCTCAGTCAAAATGGAATAATTAATGGGAAAATGAGATAGCTTCTTTAAAAGAGCAAGGCATACTACATGCTATCCGATACAGATCGGATTTAGATGAGGTACCAAGCTCATATAAAGACATAGACGAAGTAATAGGCAAACCAAACTGACTTGGTAGATATACAAATCACTTTACAGCCATTAGCAGTGGTGAAAGCATAAATGCTTAACAAATATAGGCATACAAGAGAAAAGCAAGTTTTAGTACCTTAAAACATATCCTGTATAATAGATAGAAAAGTACTTTGGTTCATAAGCCTAGGTGCATTTTTTATTTTTAGTGGAGTTAAATCTCCATTTTTATAAATTCGCTGATGCGCAAAATCGCTAATTCAAATAGTCGCCTTCTCTCCACTCACTCATTTACCCACTCACCAACTCGTTTGGTGAACAACACAAAAATTTTACTCTAAAAGTAACCCACTCCCATTTCGACTCCGCTCAATGTCCGTTATACCACATTGAAATAATTAAAAACTTGAATATTCACCCGCTCGCCTAGTCACCCTCTCGCCCACTCGCTCTTGCATTACGCATCCCATCGATACTTCACCCCCAAATTAAACCATCTAGGAGGCATAGGCACAGCACCTGCTTCTCTATATTCACTATTTAAAAGGTTAGACACATCGGCATATACTTGAAAATCGTTTAGGCGGTAGTTTATTCTTAGATCTAACAAATCGTATCCTGCGTTTAACTCTCTTTTGATATAGCGATTTTCTAAGTGTACAGAGAAGTCTTTATAGGCATAGTTAACACCTACAATGAATTGGTGTTTCAAGCTTTGCAACACATACTTGGACTGGCCTATCCTACCAGTAACCAACTTTGGCTTCAAATAATTATAGCTTGCTCGGTAACCAATTCTATGCTTTGTTCCTAAGTTAAACTGCTGACCTATACGTCCGTAAACTCCATGAGTGGTATTGCTTTCTAGGTTATATGGCGAATATGGCTGGTCGTCCGAATCTCTAACCCAATCTATAAAATGTGAAATGTCTCTATAGAAATACCCTACTTTTGCAGTAATTCCTTGCGACCTATAGTCTAAAGACACTTCGTACTGCCATGCATCTTCTGGCATAACGTCTGGATTCCCAACATTGCCAGGCGCTTGATTCAAATATAAGTCGGTAAACGATGGGATACGCTGTGAGGAACCGATACTAGCCGAGGCTTTCCATTCGTCAGTAATTAAGTAAGCTAGATCTAGTCCAGGATATACTTGCCAACCGTAGTCTGTGTTGTAGTTGATATAAGTGCCTAGGTTAGCAATTAATTTACCCCAGTACTTTCCTTTATATTCAGCATATACCCCGTGGTTATCTCGTTGATGTTTTCCTATATTCGAACTATTGATTCGAGACAACCTCGACTCCCAACCTAAGCCAAACTCACCAATAGCCGTAGAAATACTTCCGTTTAGCTCTAGCATCAAGGCGTTGGTATAATGTATAGACCTGGCAACGTCTAGGTTATGTTTAAAATAACGGTAGTCATCCGTATTATATCGGTTGCTAATCCTTGGCATTAGCCTAAATGCGCCAAATCTATGCTTTGAAGAAAGACTAACGATAGAGGTTTTGTTTATCTCCTCCGAATCTCTATCCCCTGGAGCGGCATAGAATCCGTTAGCACCAAATTTATTATCTATATAGCCTCCCAAAACCTGAATGGCATGGTTGGTATTCATCTCATAGTTTCCGTTATAAAAAAACCGGGAATTGTTTATTGCCGTATTATACCGCTGTCCGTTGTAGGTATCTTGACTTATGGATAGCAAATGGTTTTGCTTATCATCTCCATAATTTCCAGTAAGCTGTATACCCCCACCCGCGTAAATCCCACTACCATCGTCTTCCTCTTTATCTTTAAACGAAGAGCCTGAATAAAGGTTAGCAGAAACGAAAGAGGTGTTTTCTTTTTTGGTAACAATATTTATTGCCCCAGTCAGTGCGTTAATTCCGTACACTCTAGCCGCTGCTCCACGAAGTACTTCAATTCGTTCAATAGCTTCGACTGGAACAGGAATGCTCATCATAATATGTGCCGTCTGATCGTCTAGAAGCTTTATTCCATTTAACAAGACTAAGGTTTGCTCAAAAGTACCTCCATCCATACTTACGTCGGCTTGTCCACCAAAAGGTCCTCGTTGACGGATATCCAAACCACCAACATAAGCTAAGAGTTCGTTTACAGAGCTTACAGGATATTGTGCAATCTGTTCTTTTGTTATTACTTGAATATCACGAGTGGATTCAGAAAAAGGAATTTCAAGGCGGTTGCCACTAATCAACACCTCTTCTAACTCTTCGAATTGCGAGAAGTTAATTTCCTCTTGTGAGAAAGCTAGCCCGAACGAAAGCAATAGAGACAAACTAACAATTGATTTTTTCATGAAATATTTTGTTTCTAGGTTTTAAAGGCGCAAATATTAGAATTAAACACGTAGCTTTGCTAGTCCAGTTTAAAAACAATGAGTAGTCCGGATATTCCTTCATTTTCGCAGTTTATTAAAATCGATCGTCGCAAGTCCGATCCGATTTACTTGCAAATTGTTTATCAATTTATTCAGGCTGTACAAGGCCGTTTATTAGAAGTAGGCAATAAAATTCCAGGGAGTCGTAGGTTGAGCAAAGACTTAAATGTACATCGGAAGACAATTATTGCTGCTTTAGACGAACTACAAACCCAAGGTTGGGTAACTACAGTTCCATCGGTAGGAACTTTTGTAGAAAATCCAGATCTGAATGCAAAGGGAAATCAAAATTCTGTGGCTACGCAGCAATTAAACGAGAAAGCCTCTTTTGTATATCGGAAAAGCTTCCTTTTAGACTCCCCTGAACAGAAAGACCGCTACCCTTATGTTTTTACGGATGGCACACCGGATTATAGAATTATAAAACCAAAAGAGCTAGGAAGGTTTTATACAGCGGCGCTCAAACGAAAAAATTTATTAGCCCAAACGCCTACTTATTTATCCGAAACCAATCCTTTTTTTAAAGAGCAATTAAGCTATTACCTCAACTTAACAAGAGGACTTCATATTTCTAAAAACAATCTGGTAACTGCTAATAGCCGACAAGTACTCTTATATATCTTAACCCAACTATTAGTGCAACCTGGACATCGTGTTTTGGTAGGGGAATATAGTGACCATTATGCCAATATGGTGTTTCAACAAGCGGGTGCAAAGATTGTTACGATTCCTATGGACAAAGAAGGAATTCAGGTGGACTTTATACGAGAAAACTTTCGTGCTGGTAGTATTAAATTCCTATACGTCAATCCACAACACCAAAACCCCACTACTTTTAATCTTTCTGAAAAGAGAAGACAAGAGTTAATAGCTTTGGCAAACGACTATAATTTTCTTCTTGTAGAAGATGATCCGGATTATGAATTAACTTATGAAAGATCAACTGCTATCCCTCTTATAAAAAGGAATCACTCTAACAACGTTCTGTATTTAGGATGTTTCGGTAGGTTTCTACCCCCTGGATTTCAAGCAGATTTTATGATTGGCCCAGTAGATTTTATGGAAGAAGCCCATAAACACCTCAACATTTTCGGAAATATGGATCAGATAAAGGAGCAAGCACTCGGAGAGATGATTAACGAAGGAGACATCCATAGGTATAGACGAAAAGCACTGCAAACTTATCGCGCACGAAGAGATTCTTTTGCATCATTAATAACAGAAAACTTCCCTACCCAATTGGACTTCACTATTCCAAAAGGTGGACTAGCTTTTTGGCTGGAAGTAAAGCAGCAGGTTTCCTTATCTAAATGGGCGGATAAGTGCCACGAGCTTGGACTTTTCATTCCAAGAACCTGCCTATATCAAAACAAAAACCTCACCGCTCTCCGATTAGGATTTGGAAACAAGAAAGAGGAAGATATGAAAGAAGCGGTAAAAGTACTTAAGCATGCTTATAGCAATGCTTTTAAAGCTGCTAAATAGCAGGAACATTAAACCTTAAGTTTAGCTAATTCTATGAAACAAAAATCGCACAACAAAACCAATTAGAAGCAATCCAACCCCCGATGCTATTACGTTCAAAGGTAAAGAAACCGACATAGCTAAACATCCTATCAATCCAAGCACGGGAACTAATCTGCCATACATTCTTTCACTCCTAGGCTGTTTTATTGCGGCAATATTGGTAATGCTATAATACAGCAAAATAGTGAACGTAGCCGCTCTTACAATAAACTCAAACGACCCTATAATACTAAGGAGTAAAATTATACCGCCGGTAATAAATATTCCTATATGAGGTATTTGATAGCGTTTGTGTATGGTTTTAAAAAAGGGTGGTAAGTCATTTCGTCTTCCCATAGCCAACATCATCCTGCTTATTCCAAGGATCTGACTTAGCAACACCCCTAACATAGCTGTCGATGCACCGATGGTTATTGCAATACTAACCCCTGGTGTGCTTAAAGCATTAGCAACCACTTGCAAAGGCGATATGCTCAAAGCCATCTGTTCGGCTCCTATTACACCAATTGCAATAATAGATATAGCAAGATAAAGAATAATAGCAGTTATGGTGGTTATTATAATGGCTCTTGGAATGGTTCTCTTCGGCTCTACTACTTCTTCCGCCAAAGTGGCTATTCTTGCATAACCTGTAAACGCAAAAAATAGTAGCGCTGCTGCTTCTGCTATACCACTTATACCAAATGGAGCAAAGGGTTTAAAGTTTTCTGGATTAACTTGTGAGATCCCGCTGAACACTAGATACAAAAGGGTGAGTAAGGTAATAGTTACAATCAAAAAGTTTAATTTTCCGGCCTTCTTAACCCCAAAATAGTTAGCAGCTGTGAGAAAAATAACTGCCACTACAGAAAACGTAATCGGAGATGCTATAGGTAGCAATTGGTGGAAATAACTACCAAAGCCTAAAGCCACCACTCCTGCAGCGGTAAGTTTGCTGATTAAAAACATCCAACCAGCAGAAAAACCAAGACTAGGATTTAGTAGGATATAACCATATTCGTAGGTTCCGCCAGAATGCGGATAGTTAGCTGCAAGTTGTGCAGAGCTTAAAGCATTGAAAGTTGCTATAAGTCCAGCCACTAAAAGTCCGATGATAAATGCAGGGCCCGATACACCCGCGGCTATTCCAGTAACCACAAAAATCCCTGCTCCTATTATAGCCCCAAGGCCTACCCCAACCGCATCTTTTAATGTTAGGGACCGTAAAAGTCCTTTTTCTTCTTTCCTATCCATATCAGGATCGAATATAAACAATGATTTACATAGATAAATAAACTAGAGGAAGAATTATCGTTAGCTGTGAACTATTGTTGTAGCAGATAGCTAGTTAAGGGAGTTCCTGTCTTTTCGCCTGTCCCGAGAACTCGGTTTTTTTGTGAATTCGTTTTTTCGCTTTTTAGATTCATCAGAGAACTTATAAACAAATGCGAAAGGGATACGCGACAGATGTCTTGTTGTGCTAATCTAAAGCAAGTAAGCTAAACCTCCAGCAAAGTGAGAAATGCAAGGTAGGTGAAAGTTTTATTGTAAAGAAGTTCCTGTTTATTCGTTTTTTTGTGAATTCGTTTTTTCGCTTTTTAGATTCATCAGAGAACTTATAAACAAATGCGAAAGGGGTACGCGATGCGTGTCTTGTTATGGTTATCTAAAACAAGTAAGCTAAACCTCCAGTAAAGAAAAATGCGATTTAGCAAATTAGTGAATTTACAAACACTCGTTCACAGATTCACAAATAAGAAGCAAATATTCGAACTTACAGACTCCTATTCTACAAAGCTTAACAAAGAAAATTCCTTAGGAATAGTTCTATCCTAAAGGAATTTTCTTTATCTAATAACTTACTTAAAACACCTTCCTTACAAACTCCGATTTCAATGCCATAGATCCAAAGCCGTCTATTCTACAATCAATATTATGATCGCCATCGGTCAAGCGTATGTTTCTCACTTTGGTTCCTGCCTTAATCGGTCTAGGTGCACCTCGTACGGGAAGGTCTTTAATCACTAGCACTTCATCGCCGTCTTGTAATTCATTTCCATTAGCGTCTATCACCTTCAATACATCTTCTTCAACGGGCTTCTACTCTACTTTCTCATTCGGATTCCATTCGTTGTAACATTCTGGACAAGCATAGATTTCTTCCCTTAAAAAATAGCCGTAAGGGGAATTACATTTCGGACAAGGTTTCATTTCTGCCATCTTCAAATACTTATTTATTTTCGGCTAATATAGTCCTTATTTATTATATCCTTTTTTCAACAATTACAGTTTTCGCTAGCTAATTAAATTTGGACCAGCATTCCATCATGAGCAGCAATGATTTTTACGCCTTTCGGTGCAATTCCTTTTAAATATTCAATAGCTTTTGGAATATCTTCAAAGAACCATTCACCATAATGACTGAAGAGTATTTTTTGTGTGTAAGGTGTTAAACTTCGAATAAGGTTTGGAACCCCCGTATGTCCGTAAATTTTATCGCCTTTACGGTTGATATGTCCGCCCTTTTTAATAAAAGAAGCTTCTGTTACAATCAAATTTACCTGGGGAAGTTTTTCTAATTCTGCTTTTTCTATCCAAGCTACATCTCCAGTAAAAAACACTTTTTTGTTACCCTTCTCCACCATATAAGCTAAAGAATTTACGTTTAAAGAATGAATAACAGGAAAAGGAGTAATGGTATAATCACCTATTTTAAATACGCTAGAAATAACCTGTAATTCAGGCACTAGCTTATTTTTCTCTGGACCATAATGCGGTACTGTTGGTTTAAAAATAGTCTGATCAAATACAAAATAGGCATGGTCTGGATGGAAGTGTGTAAATACAATAGCTTCGTGTTTTTCTTTTAAAAACTTGGCCTCACCAAGATCTATAAGAATAATATCATCGATTAAGTAACCGCTATGATTGTAATAAGCCTTTGCCGAAGCCTCAATTTTGGCACGCGTTCCGAGAATTTTAATATTCATGAGGTAGAAAAAGATATATTTGGAAGGATAAAATAGTTTTATATTAATATTTCCTATCTAGGATCAAACAATATATTAAAGAAAATCTTGGTTTTATAAAAAATAAAATATTCATTTGCATAAAATCACTAACCTATTTAAAGCAACTTCTATATAAAACGATATAATAGCTTATTTTGACTAGGACTTTTATCAATAAACTCGCTGCTGTCCACAAATCTATATATCTTTACTCCTCGTTTAAGGTAATACCTAAGCTTTTGAATAAAAACTAATATTTATTAGCAAGATATTTGCAACATGAATGACCCTATTTTCAAACCAAAATTCTTCTCTCTTCTAAAAAAAGGAATTTCTAAAGAGCAATTGGCAAAAGACCTTTCAGCCGGATTTATTGTGGGGATAGTTGCGCTTCCACTTGCGATTGCTTTTGCTATTGCCTCTGGAGTATCGCCCGATAAAGGATTGATTACCGCCATAGTTGCTGGTCTTATAATATCGGTACTTGGAGGCAGCCGTGTGCAAATAGGTGGTCCTACAGGGGCATTTATCGTTATTCTATATGCTATAGTACAAGAACATGGCATCGATGGGTTGATTATTGCTACCTTCATGGCAGGATTCATTTTAATCGCAATGGGTATTGGGCGTCTAGGAAGTTTATTAAAGTACATCCCCTACCCTCTTATCGTTGGTTTTACCAGTGGGATTGCGGTGATAATATTCTCCTCACAAATCAAGGATTTTTTTGGACTTCCTATAGATTCGGTGCCTGCCGATTTTATAGATAAATGGAAGGTATATGCTGCTAACTTTCATCATATCAATTGGATGGCTGTCAGCATTGCTGTGGTAACCATTATTATCAGCCTTCGATTTAGCCGTATATCTAGAAAAATTCCTGGTTCTATTGTTGCTATTATTATAACCACGCTAGCAGTATATTTATTTGATTTACCAGTAACTACTATCGAAAGTAGCTTTGGCAACATACCCAATCATTTATCTATGCCAAGCATTCCAAAAGTTGACTTTAAAACCATACAAGCCTTAATTCAGCCAGCATTTGCCATTGCACTACTAGGAGGGATTGAGTCGCTGTTATCGGCAGTAGTAGCCGATGGAATGATTGGTGGTCGCCACCGATCTAATACCGAGCTTATTGCTCAGGGTACTGCTAACTGCGTGTCGGCAATGTTTGGTGGGATTCCTGCTACTGGGGCGATTGCTCGAACCGCAACTAACGTAAATAATGGTGGACGAACTCCCGTAGCTGGAATTGTACATGCAGTGGTTCTTTTACTTATTATGCTGATTTTTGCACCGCTTGCAAAACTAATCCCCATGGCTACCTTAGCAGGGATATTGATCGTAGTTTCGTATCATATGAGCGAATGGCGACAGTTTAAATCCTTACTGAAAGGAAATAAATACGACATTTTAATTTTGCTTGTTACCTTTTTTCTTACCGTTGTGTTCGATTTAGTAACCGCCATTCAGATAGGGATTGTCTTATCGAGTTTTATTTTAATGAAACGTATGAGCGAATCCCTACATATAGAAAAAGCTATGGAATTATTTACTGCTCACCCAAATGGTGATAAAGTTTTTGAGGAAGAGCAAATCGAACTACCAGAAGGAGTCCTTATGTACGAAATAAGCGGTGCGTTATTTTTTGGTGCTGCGCAGAAGTTTCAAGATACTATCAGTCACATTCAGCTTAAACCTAAAGTATTAATATTGCGAGTTAGGTATGTATCCTTTATCGATGCCACAGGAATTTACCGATTAAAAGAGCTGATAACTCACTTTGAAAGTCATGGCATACAAATTATTATCTCAGGTGCCATTCCTTCGGTGCGCGAGGATATGGAAAAAGGTAACATCTATTCCGTACTCCCAAAAGAAAACATGCTTATCAACATCGATGCCTCGGTAGATAGAGCAGAAGAGATTTTGAACACACAAGAAGGATAAACCTAATACCAAATAAAGGAGTCTTTTAATCAAAAAAAGACACTATAACTCCTACAGTTTAATAAGTAGAAAGTGTTTTATAGAACAAGGATTCTATAAGTAACCTTATCCTTCCTTACATTTCAACCATCTCAATGGAATTGGTTTCTAAATCGTATTTCATGTAAACATTTAATGCTGTTGACAAGACTTTAAACTCGTTTAACTCAGTATATGGTGCGTATAGCCGAAACGTACAGATGTCGGTTGCCGTTATATAAGGCGTGGTTTTTAAATGCGAATGCATTGCAGACTTCAACACTTCGCCTGCTGACATGGTGGATTGAACCGGGATTAAAGTAGAATGAAATTTTTGCCAAGATGTAATATCACCGGTAGAATCTGTGTGAAATAAATAGTCATTACCAAATGGAATGATACCCGATTCGGACGTACCCATTATAATATATAACTTGTACCCTTCACCCTCCTCAAAAAGTATCAAATTAGGGCTATACCCTTCTGGAATACCAATTTCATATTTTGGATTAGATAGTTGACTGATTACTATACTTTTAGTAGCAGACAAGTTCATTTCTTTTTCCGTTAGTTCGGAAATTTTAAAATTTGAACTAATTGGACTATCCATATTGGAAGAGACGAAAGTGAATCTAGCCAATCGTTTTCTTTGTGTTTGATCCATTATGGTTGCATAAATTGTATCATTCGAATGATAAACTATATAGCCCCCATAATTATTTCTTAGCTTTTCCATTGGCATCAATAAATCAGTAGCTACCCAAGCTGCTTTCTCATAATTATACAACAGGTCGGCTTCCTTTATTATAGAGTCTAATTTAACCTGTCTATTTTCTGTTTGAGAGTAACCTATTATTGGAAGTAATAAAAAGAGCAAGAGGTAAGATTTTTTCATGGTTTGTTTATTAATTAAGGGGGTTTATAATAGGTATTTCACTTTCAACAACTACAAATTGTAGCGTAGCATTATGTTTTTATTTTCGTCGTAAATAACACGGAATGAATATTTCGGTCTTTGTAAAACTTACTAACCTTGGACATACATCCAAATAACTTCATTTATTTATCTCTTATATTTAAGGTCGTCGTTATCAACCATAGTTTATTATTATTTCGTGGTAACTAGTTTTATTAATACGTAAACGAATTAAACAAAACTAATAACTACAACTCCTAACTCTAAATCACATATTAAACATCACTAATTTAACTAATATTACCAACATAAGTTAGCTTTTAAATTAAAATATTAAATATAATTCTAAGCACCTTTAGACTGATGTTTTGACTAATGAGATAATGGACCTAATAAAATCTAATAATGAATAATATTGTTCAGCATATACTATACTACCTCATTTAAACCCCGAATCGAGGTTAATTCAATACACAACTCCTTCGGATTGCTCAAATTATCTCAGATTAGGACAGCTTTAAACTATGACTATAATTAGGATGGAAATTTAAACACACAGTTTCTGTTAAAGAAAACAGCCGTTCATCTTAAAATCGATAAAACACAAAACTGAATCCACCTACTCCGCTTAAAGTTTATGAAAACCTTACACTACCTCAACTAATTAGCAAGCTCTAATAGCAGTAACTTTGATTTCAATGAAATCGCATTATGAATCACAAGTATTTAATAAATCATTTAAATTCAATCAGGAAGATAAACACACTCACATCACTTTTCACATTGATGTAGCAAGTCTAGTCTTTTAGTGTAGTTCAAAAAAAGCGATTCTATTTAGTAATTAATTTTAAAATAAATTACCATGAACACACTTATCAATCGACTCGCTATTCTAGTGTTATTTATTGCATTTAGCACACTTTCTGTAACCGCACAAAAAACAACTATGTGGGAAGCAGATAAAGACCACACATCGGTTAACTTCTCTATTAATCACTTTTTTTCTTCTGTAACGGGAAAGTTCACAGATTTTGAGGATGATATTTGCTTTGACCGAGAAAACTTAGCTGACAGCAAAATATTTTTCACTATTTCGGTAAACAGTATTAACACCGAAAACCAAAAAAGAGATAAACATTTAAAATCGGATGACTTTTTTGATGTGGAAACCCATCCTACTATAAAGTTTGAATCCAACAGATTTGAAAAGTTATCAGAGAATGAATACGCCATTCATGGCAAACTAACCATCAAAGATATTACAAGAGATGTGGTAGTACCAATGAAAATAACAGGCGAAATGGAGCATCCTATGATGGAAGGCACTATTATCTTGGGTATGTTGATAGACACCACTTTAGACAGAACCGATTATGAAGTTGGTTCAGGGGATTGGGCTTCCACATTGGTCGTAGGTGATGAAGTGCGTATTCATATCCCAATGGAACTAAACCGAATGAAATAATACCAAATACATCATTTTCCTTGACCTACCCTATCTAGTGTTATTTAATAAAAAAACATCCATAGGGAAATAAAAAACAAAACTTCTTACAACTTGAATTAACAATTAACATGTAAATCATGATATAAATACAAAATTTTATTAAATTTTAGGTACTAATCTCCTGTAAAATGAAAACGTTAGCAATAATTAATGTAAGAACAAAAAGTATCCTTCACAGGTTTATGTGGCTATTTCTTTTTGTGGCAGGTGGATCTACATTCTTATTCGGACAAACCACAGACTACCTAGAGTTTAAAGGACAAGTATCCGATGCAAAATCCGGCCAACCAATTGCCGAAGTGCATTTATCTGTTGAAAACACCCATATCACCAGTTTAGCAAACACCAATGGAGAGTTCACTTTAAAAGTTCCTGTAGAGCATAAGAATGCTGTTTTGCGATTCTTTAAAATAAACTACGAACCCAAATCTATACAGCTTGCTTTTTTTAATGAAGATTTTACTGAGGTGACTTTGATGCCAACTTCTTTAAATACAGAACTACTAGACGAAGTAGAGTTATATCGTGCATCCGATCCACGGAACATAGTCAAAAAAGCACTAGAGAAACGTACACCAAGCTCTGAAAAGCTAATGGCTTTTTATAGAGAAAAAATAGACAGAGGTCGACGTAATGTTATGTTAGGAGAAGCGGTTATGCAGATAGACAAAGGAAGATCTGTCCAAGGGAAAAAAGGGGAAATGGCAATTTATAAAAGTCGTAAAATCACAGATTATAAACGCTTAGATACATTGGCAGTAAAATTACGCGGTGGCCCTTACACCGCATTGCATTTAGATGTAGTATCGTTTCCTGAATTTCTCTTTTATCCTTTTGAAATATTGGATGCTTATAACTTCTCTTTTGATGACCCTACCACTATAGATAACCGTTATATTTATGTTATTCGATTCGAGCAATTAGACAAGTCGAAACCTTGGTATCATGGTACGATGTATATAGATGCTAAGTCCCGCTCATTGGTTAAAATAAATCATAGTTTAAATGTAGACAATAGAAAAGCAGCGGCCAGAATGCTAGTGGTTAAAAAGCCTAAGCGAGCTAAGGTCACTCCCATAGAAGTAAACTATCAGGCAGAATACATAGAGAAAGATGGACAATGGTATTTTAATTACGGACAGTTTTTTATAGACTTAAGAGTGAATTGGAAAGGGAAATTATTCAATTCAAGATACGCCGTGCTTACAGAAATGGTTATTACGGATAGAAGTGATACCTCATTTTTTCCAGAAGAAAGCCTAACTCGAATAGGACCAAATATTGTAATGTCGGATGACATCAGTGGTTTTGAAGATCCAGAGTTTTGGGGAGCCAATAACACCATTCAACCAAATAAAAAACTGCAAGATGTGTTGAAGGCAATTCAGGAGAAGATAAAAGCGGGACAGTGAGATGAAGTTAGTTGCTAGTTGATAGTTGATAGGGAAACCCTCGCTAACTCAGACGTGACCAGTGGTCGGTGGTTTAATACTAACACTTTTTCTTAGCAACTGTTTAGAAAGCTTAGTGGTGTCGCAAGCTCTATCTACGAGGGGGCGAGGGGGTGACTTGGCGAGGGGGCGAACCTTATGACTTTAGATTTTCTTCTTTAACCACACTGGGTGCACAGTGTGAGATGCGGGTTGCGGGGTATTATATTAATTGTTGATTATTAATGATTAATTTTTAATTATTGATGATTAATAGGATTGGCTTCGGTGCTGTTAGCACCTACGCGGTTAATCGGTGAATCGTTTAATCGCTCGGTTCCCTTCGCTGGGTTAGAAATGCCTTTGCTGTCGCTCAATCTATGAGGGGGCGAAGGAGGCGCCTTGGCGAGGGGGTGAATCTTATGACTTAATATTTTCTTCTTTAACCATACTGGGTGCACGGTGTGAGATGCGGGTTGCGGGGTGTTAATTAATAATCAAACCTTCGCAAGATCAGGCGTGGTCAGGGATCGTGGGTTTTCGTATTACGAATCACGAGTTACGTCTAGAATGCCTTCGCAAGCTCAAGCGTTATTCGTAACTCGTCGGAATCGGAGATTTTCGCTTTACTAAGAATGGACTTTTCTAATTTGTATCTCTGTAATCCATTTATATTTTCCCGCTGGCTCGAAAATTTTTCTCGTGTCCCACGTATTTCTTAACTTAATGTGGTGTGTGAAACCTGACAGATACTGTGTTTAAATCCTAATAATTTTCAGTTTATTTTTTATCTTTGAATTTCAAAAGAAGGCTTCGTCCAATTCGTTGAATCGAAGTCTATCTACCAGGCGGAGTTCTCTCCGCCTTTTCTTTTGTAGTAAAAGAAAAGCTTGTCCTTCATCTTTATTTGAAGATTACCTCATTTTATAATCAATTTGATACGGTTCATCTTTCTTCCATAAAGTATATATTAAAATCAATAATTTTCGCATTACCGCCACTATTCCATGTTTTTTAATTTTCCTATCGGTATTTACTCGTTTATAAAATGTTCTTATATTGTTATTATGTGTTGCTGCGGTCATTGCTGGCATATATAGGACGGATCTGAGGCGGGCATTTCCTTTTTTGGATATTCTGGTCTTTCCTTTGAAATTACCGGATTCTTTTTCTACTACATCCAGACCGGCATAACTCACCAATTGTCTTATGTTTTTAAAAAGCAAAAAACCATTTACTTCGGCCAATACTTTGACAATGGTAATAAAGCCAACTCCTTTTATCGTCTCTATATTTTTAATTTTATTTGAAAGCTGTTGATTAGCTTTAATGAAAACTTTGAGTTCTTTCTCAATAGATTTTAACTGTTCTTGATAAAAAGAAATCATCTCTTCTTTAAGTTTAATGACTCTTTCGTATGTCTGATGGGCGTGTTTCATTGCATGAAGTTGGTTTTTGGCAGCTGTTAAATCTTCTTTCAAACTGGTGTGCTCTCTGGCCAAATCTCTTATAACCCTAAACTCTTTGCTTGGTGGCTCCCATATTTTCAATGTTTCCAGAGCTTTCTCAATTCCAAAGGTGGCTATCATTTTTGCGTCTACCTTATCGGTTTTGGTTTTAAGGTTATTGCTTTTGGCGAAATAAGTCAGTTTCTGTGCCAACTGTACACTCACTTTACAACCATTCTCATAAAGAAAATAGGCCAAATCTTCATAATATATACCTGTGGCTTCCATTACATAAATTGTGGGAGCTACTGTGGTCTTTTCCCTTTTTTTGCACCACAGAAGAAACTCTTTGTAACCGCCGTTATCGTTCCTGAAAGATTTCGTTCCTTTGATAACCACATATTCATCCAAGTCTTTTATTTGATAACAGGCAAAGAATTTTTCCTTACCTATATCAATGCCAACCACTTGTTTTATAACTTCTTGTTTTGCCATTATTCTTGTTTTTAAATTATTAAGAATAAGGATCTTCCCATAGTCTTTCCTCTTATCTGATACGAAATCCAGGCCTATAGCTTTGGTTTCTCAATACTGTTGTGACTCTTGGAAAATACAGGAAAGGGTAATTATCTGTCAGTGGACATACATAGTTATGTTGTCTAGGTTTGAATATTAACCCCTTTCCTGTTCTTATCCTTCTAAAATGAAAGCAAAAATAGGTGTATATTATCTATTCACTTTTAAAATCAAACATAAGAGGTTTAATCAAAATGAAATTCGCATCTAACAAGGACGAAGTTAAAAAATACAACTCACAAAAGCCACGAGAGAGGACTCTCGCGGCAGCGATAGTAAAAATAAACAGCTAAACGATTAAATAGAACGAAGTGACATCCCATCGAAGGAAAGGGGCAGTTAACCGATTAAACCGCCCGAGCATAGCAAGGGTTACTTATGCTTCTCGGGGTTGGCGAAAAAATACCGAGGCGTCGGGACAGGCAGAAAAATAACTTTTATAAGAACGAAGATGGGGCTAAAGCCCAAGAAGATTCAACAACCAATAATCCCACAGCTAAAGCTGTGGGCAATAGATAATTCAAATCTGAGCCAACAAAGGCATTTCGACTCTGCTCAATGTCCGTTATACGATGAACAAACCGATTAACCTAGCGAGCCTGTGAGCGCCTAACCGATTCACCGATTAAACCGGACAAAGCCACGAGAGAGGACTCTCGCGGCAGCGATAGTAAAAATAAACAGCTAAACGATTAAGTGGAACGAAGTGACATCCCACCGAAGGAAAGGAGCAGTTAACCGATTAAACCGCCCGAGCAAAGCAAGGGTTACTTATGCTTCTCGAGGTTGGCGAAAAAATCCCGAGGCGTCGGGACAGAGCAAATTTAGGATGACAGGAAAATCACAGAAAAACGAAAAAACAAAAAGACGATTCACGAATTACGAATCACGAAAGCACAGCAAACAAAAAAGCCCCGCAGATGCAGGGCTTTGCTGTGATCGCGGGAGGATTATCCAAAAACCCACAACAGCCTGACTGTTAGTAAATTAAGATTTAAAACCTTGCACACAATGCTATATTTGTGCAAGAATCAATGGTGAAACTCGCTCAGAGGGTTTCCTTTAAACGCTCTAGTTTCCTCTCTATATCTTCAATTAGCTGTTTTTGCTCAGACTTGTAATTAGCTGAATCTTCATTCAGCATACACACAGATGTTTCTTCTGTTTTACTATCTGTGCTGAAAAAGTAGTTTGGATCGGTTTTATTGGCGAAATATTCCAATATAGTGTTTAGCTGTTCCCAGGTGGGTGGCCTTCCTAACTTGATGTTGGTTAGCATTTGCGGGCTCATGCCCATCTCTTTTGCAATAGCTTTTTGCGTTTTGTGTTCTTTGCTAAGTACCATGCCTAGCTTCTTCCCAAAGGAATTTTCTTTTTTCTTGTCCATGTCTAAATGTTTTAAGTACACATATTTGTTTATTTTTTTGGTAAATCAAACGTATATGTGTATTATTGTGTAATTCTATGTATAACTATGTAAACATAATTTAAATGAGTAAGAAAGCAGTGCAAAATTTTGCCAAAAACTACGACGTAAGCGACGAGGAAGCTAAACGTATTGTTAAAGTGTTAAGCTATCTTCCCCACTCTTATAGAGCAAGAGTTGCAAAGAAAAGCAATGAAACTAAGAATGTAGTTGTAAACGTTCGACTAGGAAGAACGCGAAACTACAAAGTGCTAGAAGAACTTCTAGCATTGGCCGAAGAACACTACAATTCGGCCAAGAGGGTTTTCCCACATAGAAAATCTATAAACAAATTTCAAATTAAATCATAAACAACTAGTGATATGATGATTAGTAAAGAAACTATAGACAAGGTCTTTGAAGTTTCAAACATTCTCGAGGTGGCACAAGAGATAACCGAAATGAAAAAGACAGGAGCAAACTATGTGGGACTATCCCCATTTAAGGACGAGAGCACACCAAGTTTTACGGTATCGCCTTCTAAAGGAATATGGAAATGTTTTGGGAGTGGCGAAGGTGGTAACACAGCCGTATCGCTACTTATGAGAGCTAGAAGCATGAGTTATCCAGATGCCATTAAGCATTTGGCCAACAAGTATGCTATTAAAATCGAGTACGATAAAGACGTACCTAAAGAAGTAATAGAAAAACGAAAAAACGAAGAAGAACTACAGAAGGTAATGGAAGCATCCATACTTCGTTATCATCATGAGTTCATGAAGCTACCCGACGATCATCCAGCGGTGCAAGCTTGGTTGGCTCGTGGTTTTGAGAAAGAAGATGCAACGGCCTACAAAATAGGTTACGCACCTGGCAACTACCTCTACCCTATTCTATCGGAGAACGGATTGGTAAGCGCAGGAAAGAAACTCGGACTTATAGACGAACAAAAAAACTACGACAAGCTACATGATAGACTGATATTCCCTATCACAAAAAACGGAAAGATTCTAGGCTATGGCGGTAGGAAGCTGGACGATGAGAGTAAATATCCGAAATGGGTAAACTCTATGGAGTCGGAAGTCTATAACAAAGAAACAGTGCTATTTGGATTCGACGAAGCACGAAACGAAATAGCTAGCACAAAAACTGTTTTTATTGTAGAAGGATATACAGATGTGATTGCCTTCCAACTTAATGGTATTAAGAATGTGGTGGCTATAAGCGGTACAGCACTTAGCAACTATCAGATTGCCATGCTAAAGCGAATTGCAAATCGTGTGGTGCTTTGCTTAGATCGTGACGAAGCTGGCGAAAAAGCAACCATACGAGCATTGGAGCAACTATTGAAAGCCGAAATGATTACGCAAGTATTGCACCTTCCATTTGGCGATGATCCAAACGACTACACAATAGAATACCACAGACGTATTAAAGATGATGTAGACGTAGTGTTTACGCTAGATCATATTAAGGAGTCGAACAAACCGCGAATTGATGGGTACGAATACTATATAAAAAACCTTCTGGCTGGTAAAGATGATTACGCTATTGGCCATGAAGTGAAGAAGCATTTAAAAATGCTAACCACTATTAAAGATTCCATTCTGCATAATAGTTACTTAGATAAGTTGGCCAACATATCGGGGATAAGGAAAACAGACATTAAGAAGTGGATGGACACCGAAGTGGTTGTAGACGACAATGAAATGTATTCACTTCCTGCACGCTTCAGAAAGGACTTGGAGAAGTATCGGCCAACCATAGAGAAATATCAGTTATTCATGGCTGGCAATCAAATCTATGTACAACGTGGCAACAGGGCCCCCTACTCTTTTCAATCGGTAAGTAATTTTGAGATTGAAATAGTGCAACACATGCAGGACGATGAATACCCTAGAAAGCTAGTGCGAATTAAAAACGTATACAATTACGAGCGAGTGTTCGACATGCCTTCTAGCGATATTAACTATCCACAAAGTTTTGAAAACTCCATAACCAATCACGGAAACTTCCGTTGGACGGGAAGCAAGAACGACCTGGACACACTTAAGACCTACTTGTTCGACCAAATGGGGACAGGTAGAATGATTGAGGTGCTGGGTTGGCAACCAGAAGGCTTCTGGGTTTGGAATAACCGAGTAACCATTCCAGGCGAAGACCATATAGAACTAGACAGCTCGGGAATGTTTATACACAACGACGTTACATACTATGTGCCAAGTGCAAACGCAACCTACAAGAATGTTGTAACTAAATATTCGCCACAGAAGAAGTTTATATATCAAAAATCGCCATACACTTTCTTGAATTTTACAAGCATGATGTATAAGGTACATCGCGAACACGCTATTACAGGAATATTATTCTCAATAGCATCGGCATTTCAAGATGTTGTAGAAGGTGTGTTAGATTCTTTTCCTATGATTTTCCTCTATGGACCGCCAAGTTCAGGTAAGGATCAACTGGGTAATGCTTGTCAAACTTTTTTTGGAGTACGACAAACAGCTCAGAATCTAGAAGGTGGAGCAAACTCTATGGTAGCTCAACTTCGTAAGTACGCACAATTCTGTAATGCTATACATCAGCTTTCGGAATATAAGCCAGGCGACGAGAAGCTGGATGGCCGACTAAAAGGATTATGGGACAGAGATGGTTACGAACGCGGTACTATTACCTCTATGGTAAGCACGCATAACGTACCTATACTATGTTCTACTATAATGACAGGAAACTTTTCGCCAGAACAAGAAGCTTTAATTACTAGATTGATTTGGGAGAACATGGATAAAACGGTGTTTACCGAAGAAGAAGCTAAGAACTATGGAAAATTCTCCGACATGCTTCGCCATGGTGCAAGCAACTTTATAGACGAAGCTTTGCACCTACGACCTATAGTAGAGCAGACCTTTCTGGAAACGCAACGAGAGTTTGAGCAAACGCTTAAGCAACGAGTTAAGGATGTAAACTCTAGAATGGCCATGAACTTATCGGTACTAGGCGCATTCTATCAGATATTTCAAAACACGTTCACATTTCCTTTTTCACACAAAGACATGATGGACCACTTTGTACGACTGCTAGAGCGACAAATGGTTCGCCTACACTCTTCTAGCTTAACGGTTAGATTCTGGGAGTGCTTCCTGGCAAGCATGCGAGGGCAACCTACGGAGCAGATACGTCTTGGCCATGACTTTAAAATAGAAGGCGAACACATGTACTTTAACCTAACCAGTTGTTATCTGCGCATACAGCGACAATGGTTTACGCAATATCGCCAAGCAGCACCAAGCCGAGCAACTATAGTTACTGCCTTGCGCGAATGTACTAGCTATGTAGAGGAAGTAAAGAGCACACGAATGGACAGTGGCCGTGATGCACGAAATACGTCGGCCATGGTGGTAGATCTACAATTAATAGAGTTGCGCAGTGAATTAATCAATGCAGCAAGCTTCCAATCGGCCGAACGAAATCCATTTGGCGAAAACACGTCGCAGTCGGTGCAAGAGAGTTTGAACCTCCCTGCCACCCACCAAGACAAAAAGAAAGGTAGCGATGAAGATTTACCCTTTTAAAGTTCCAACATTTCCACACATGGCAATATATAGAGTTAAGTATATGATAATCAGCAGTATATGTATTTATGTAATGTGTGGAATATGCGTGGAATGTGTTGGAAGGTGTGGAAAGTTTTTTGAGTTTCCAACACATTCCACACATGTAATGAGTTAACTAATTGATAATCAGGCGTGTGGATGTGTGGAAAAATAAAACCCAAAACATAGCATGCTTTTTAAAAAAAAAACATTTTTTTCATGGACAAAACAGCGAAAACAACAAGAAAAGTCGAAATACCAGTTCGACAGGCAATTGCCGAAGACATTTTAGTAATTAGAAAAGATGGATCGGAACACCTCCGGTATGGTCAACCATATTACCTACAAGGTAAAGATGGTTTGATAGATAAAACCTATCACATAAGTATAGACGATGACGTAATGGATCTATTGGATTACGTTAGCCGACAAATATTATTTGTGCCCTCCGTTCGAACGGAGTTAGTTCTGGCCCGAGGTAAAGATTTAAAAGAAAACAATAAACAGATCCGCGAAGGCTTGGTCATATTTGTTGCCGATGCAAACGATAATATTATTCTACAGCCTTATGTACTTACCGAGCAAACAGATGTGTATGCACTACAATCTTTATTAGAACACAACAGAATTTATATACATAAAGAATATGGGTTATAGTTTTTTAGAAATTTGGCAAATAATAGATGCGTGTAACACCATCGAGGAACTAACCGAGGTAATTCGGATTATGAGAGAACTAAACTTAGTCTCCAACGAGTCGGCCAGAGTAATGGCTTTTATAAAAACAATAGAAATTTTTGACATTAAAAACGATTAATTATGAACGAAAAAATAACAGATAAGATTGTAGGATTTGTATGTGCTTCACACAAGCTTAAAGAAAAGGATATTACCGTAGTGCGACCATTTAAAGCTTCGCATTTAGGTATAGAACATAAGGGTAAATAATTAGGAAGAGCAACCATAGATTATGGTAAAAACAAAATACTTGTAACCACTACTAAAAAAGTATTGGAAATAGCCTTTGCTGGTGAAAAAACCTAGCATGTCACTATACATTATACACATATATGTGTATATTTGTAAACATGTTAAAGAAAGTACACAAACGAGTTAATATTATAGGTATACGCCTGGTATACCAGGACTTGAAAACTGCAAAGAACGATCCTTTGCAACCTTTTTATAATATATCCCTCCCCGAATCTTCTGAAAGGGCTTACACTACACTTGGTGGTGTAAGCTTCTCAGAAGTAGGCAGCATGGGAAGTGCTGGTATGATATATATAAAAACAGCACGCATACAATTTCCAAACAACGATGTGAATCGTGCTGCTAGAATAGAAAAATACATTACATGCAAAGCAGTACTACTAGATCTATGCGATGGGTCGGTTCTGGAATTAGGTAAAAACGATTACTTCCAGAACAGTGCTGTTAAAGCAAAAGTAGAAAATACGCATAACGGTACTACTATAACCTACACTACACAAAGCATTAACCCATCTGGCTATACCACCATATTTGGATTGCCAGAAGAAATACCTGTTGATTTATAATGAGTAGATTATTAAACATAGATCCTAAGCAGAACAGTGCCGAGAAAGTAATGCAATTACTTGGGGTCCCGGCAGACATGAAGCTAATGGCCAATGAGATAAACGAAATTATCGATGCTATTAACTACCTATATAACTACGGTACTGGCGGTGCATCGCACCCAATAAGTGCATCGTTGCAGTTTGTTAGCCTACGCGGAATAAACACTACTACGCAAGAAGAAGATGTATATATTGCTGAGGGCATAAGCCGAATTAATATTACTAAGAATCCAAACCTACTTCCATTTGTATATGTTTTGCGAAAGACCTTGGAAGGCGATGTAATTATCGGCTTCCAGCAAACATTATATTTACTGCTTGCTAGAGAAGACATACAAGCCGAACATATTGTAAAGCTGAACACCTCGCAAAAATTAATAAAAGATATTGGCATTTTTGCAGGTGGCACTATACAGTATAACATAAATAACTCTTCCCCTGTTACATTACGTACAAATCAAGTGTTGAAAATGCAAACGGATGCAGTTCGCTATTACCTGTTCACTGGCAATAGTGGTTCTTATGGAACAAATATGGGTCAAGTAGATGCAGATGATTTACATTATGTAAATAATGAACCTTATCAAGAACCAGACTTACCTTTAAGAAGTGAGGTTTACATCCCCTTCACTTTTGGTGATTCACAAACTATACAAATACCACCCTACAAAAAAAAATCAGTTGATGTATATATAAACGGAGTGCTCTTGCAAGAGCATCAATACAACGAATTACACAATACGAATGAAGTGGAAATACTAACAACATTACCAGGAAATGAAGGTATAACAATTAAATACACACCAGAAAATGAAAGATAAAATAAATCTTTGGCAAATAGAAAAAGGCGACGAGCTTAAGAATATAGGCGAAAAAGTAAATAGAAACGAGGTTGTCTTAATAGAGGGAGATCAAGATATATATGATCTAAAGAACTTTAAGAAAAACCCACGAAGCGAAGAACATGCTACTTCCAAGTATGGATTGGTTCCAAAAGAGCAAATGGACATCGCTTTAGGGGTTAAGGCAAATAAAGACCAGGTTCTTAATAAAGTAACTGAAGACGCACAAGAAGTTGCTGGCCCCGTACGCTTCAACAAGGTGCCACGCTCAACTGAAGATGCAACTAATGGCGATGATCTTGTAAGGAAATCGCAGTACGATGTTGACTTGGGCAATAAGGTTGATAAAGACGGGAGTAAAGGGCTTTCGGAAGAAGATTTCACAACTACCTTAAAGAACAAGTTAGATAATATAGAGGTTGGCGCAGAGGTCAACACTGTAGATTCTGTTAACGGTAAGACAGGGGTTGTTACCGTTACAAAGTCCGATGTAGACCTTGGAAATGCAGACAACACTAGCGATGCTGATAAACCTGTATCTACAGCTCAACAAACAGAACTTGACAAGAAGGTTGATAAAGTAACAGGAAAAGGACTGTCAGAGTTTGATTATAATCAAACAGAAAAAGACAAAGTTGCAAAAGGTGTTATTGCACATGGATGGGGCAATCACGAAGATGCAGGTTATGCTAAAGATAATGAAGTTGTAAAAATAACTGAGAAAGGAGAACCAGGAGGGGTAGCAGAATTGGATGATGACGGGAAAGTTCCTGTTTCACAACTACCTTCATTCGTATCGGACGTTCTGGAATTCGATACATTAGGCGATTTTCCAGCCACAGGAGAATCGGCTGTTATATACGTAGCGAAAGACACTAACAAGACCTACAGATGGTCGGGTACTGGTTATGTAGTAATTGGAGATGGTGATTTAGTTTTAGGAGAAACATCCGACACTGCTTATAGAGGTGATCGAGGGAAATCTGCATATGATCATTCGAAAAAGGCTTCAGGTAACCCGCATAACGTTACAAAGTCCGATGTAGGCCTTGGAAATGCAGATAATACTAGCGATGCCGATAAACCTGTATCTACAGCTCAACAAACAGAACTTGATAAGAAAGTTGATAAAGTAACAGGAAAAGAATTATCGACTAACGATTTTACAACTACCTTAAAGAACAAGTTAGACAATATAGAGGCTGGCGCAGAGGTCAACACTGTAGATTCTGTTAACGGTAAAACAGGGGCTGTTACCGTTACAAAGTCCGATGTTAGTTTAGGCAACGCAGATAACACAAGCGATGCCGATAAGCCTGTATCTACAGCTCAACAAACAGAACTTGACAAGAAGGTTGACAAAGTAGCAGGAAAAGAATTATCGACTAACGATTTTACGAACGTATTAAAAGGTAAACTAGATAATGTAGAGGAAGGCGCACAAGTCAACGTCCAGTCAGATTATTTAGAAGCGAATATAGCTTCAGATACTTACATTAAAAACAAAGCAGCTACAGTTACTGTAGAAGATGATTTTGAATGGTCGGAGGGCGATTCTCAAATATTCGATGTGCAATACAAAGCAAGTAAACTGCTAGGGTGCTTTGTGAATGGACAAAGGCTATCTAAAAACCAAATAGACATTCGAGCCAATGGTTATGAAATATTAACCACTATGTATGGAAATAATACAATTACTATACTTTATGAGCACGATGTTATTTGGGAGAATATATATGGTTGCAAATACGATTGGACAATTGCTGCGCCAGAGGTTCATTATATTGGTAATTCTGCATTAAATCAATCCAAGCCTATTTTACAAAAATTTAGAAGATGCACTTTAAATGATGATGGTACCGTAAATTACTATTTAGACTCAGATAACAGTGCGAAAAAAGAAGATGGAGTTGAAGATGCATTGCTAGATGGTACAGACGGCCAAGTTATGGTTAGAGTGCCACGACACTATAGATTAAACACCCTAGAGGGTAATGTACATAATATAGCATTTAGCCTAACACCTTTTCCTGGTGCAATAGAAGTAAAGGAATATTACCATTCTGCATTCGAAGCGTCGGAGGATAGAACCAATGGCATGCTAGCTTCTGTTCGTAACCTTACAGAAAGATATAGAGGTGGAGGCAATCAATCGGCATGGGACAACGAAGCTCCTTCAAAATCTCAGCTAGGTAAACCAGTCACTTCAATTAGTAGAGTTGCTTCAGAAAAAAAATCTAATGCGCGAGGCGAGGGTTGGATAGATCAAGATATGCATCATTACGAAACGCTTGTGTGGCTTCAAATTCATGATTTTGGAACGCTAAATACGCAAAGTGTATTTGAAGGAGTTACAAATTTAAGCAGTTCGGAATGGTCCGATTTCAACGGTTATTATCCAGTAGTACAATGTGGATCTACAATTAGTTTAGGAAATAATAGCGGAGAAATAGAAGTGGTATTACAAGATTACCCAACTATTGGACAGACTAGATCTGTTAAAACATTTAGTTGGAGAGGAATAGAGAATTTCTACGGACACATTTGGAAGTGGGTAAATGGAGTTAATATAATAGACAACCAATATTACTTAAATCCTAGATATAGAAAGAAAAGAAGCAACATAGACGCAGATGGCTATTATCACATTGGATCTAGACCAACTAGCAACGGATATATAAAAGAATTATTCCCAGGGACTATACTACCTAAGGAATTAGGCGGATCTAGCAGTACATTCTATGCAGATTACCTTTATACAAACAGTGAAGAGTCTATTAGGGCGGTTCGCGTGGGTGGTTCGGGTATTTATGGCACGCGTGCGGGTGCGTTTGCCACGCATACGCATATCGCTCCTACGAGTACGAACGCGTATTCCGGCGCTCGACTTTGCTTCCAACCGTAAGCGAACACGGGGCGAATATTTTTCGCCCCAAAAAACAAAAACGGTGGCATGAAAACAAGGGCGGTTCGCGTGGGTGGTTCGGGTAATAATGGCACGAATGCGGGTGCGTTTGCCACGAATACGAATAACGCTCCTACGAATACGAACGCGAATTCCGGCGCTCGACATAGCTTAAGAAAATGAAGTTTTCATGGACCATACCTCTTGGTAAAAAATAAAGTATAATGAAAAAGAAGCCTTAGTATCTTAATTGTAGAAAGGGATTCAAAGTAAAGCAAAATGAAAAGAGTAGGTTATATATATAATAAAATCTATTGCATAAAAAACTTAAAACTAGCCGATGAAAGGGCTAGAATAAATAAAACAAAAAGAAAGGAGGTTAAAAAGCATGATGAGAATCGTGAAGCTAACCTTCAGAAATTACATGTTCTTTTAAAAACAGGTAAATATAAAACCTCCGAATACCAAGTATTTAAGGTGTATAAGCCAAAAGAAAGGGAAATATCAAAGCTTCCTTACTATCCGGATAGAATAGTGCATCATGCAATTATGAATATAATGGAGCCAATATGGACAGGCACTTTCACGGCCGACACATATAGTTGTATAAAAGGTAGAGGTATACACGCTTTGAGTTATAAGCTTAGGACTGATTTAGCAAACAATATTGAGGAGACAAAATATTGTCTGCAAATGGATATTAAGAAATTTTACCCATCTATAAATCATAATATCATGCTTGAGATTATAGAGAAGAAAGTAAAAGATAAATACTTTATAAATTTCATAAGCGAGATAATAAGAAGTGCCGATGGTTTGCCCATTGGCAACTATCTGTCGCAATGTTTATCAAACTTATACTTAACCTATTTTGACCATTGGATTAAACAAGTAGTGGGCGTTAAGTATTACTATAGATACGCAGATGACATGGTAATATTATTAGATAGCAAGGAGGAGCTATGGGAGGTGTTCCGGTTAGTACAAGAATATCTTAAAAAGAATCTTAAGCTAGAAATAAAAGAGAATTACCAAGTATTCCCTGTGGAAAAAAGAGGTATAGACGTGGTAGGTTATGTACACTATCATACTCATACTTTAATGCGGAAAAGCATTAAAAAAAGCATGGCCAAAGCTGTAAAAGCAAATAAAGAAAAAAGCATTGCTGCTTATTACGGATGGGCCAAACATGCCGACACTAAAAACTTATTAAGAACTTTAGAATTAGATAATTATGGAAACAAGAAAAACAACAAACGCAGATCACAAGCCAAATCCTATTGAGAATTTAGGCGATGGCACGTACCACTATAATTTTGATGTAGTCCAGGAAGAAACAGAAAAGGGAAACTCAGAAAGCTGGAGTTATAACCAGGTAAGACTTCCTTATCCTATTGACATAGAAAGAATTCAAAATAAAATTAATATTAATAAATTTAATCACACTGTAAATGAAAGTGAAGTCATTCGCTCAGTTGAATATTAAGAAAAGTAAAACTGATAGAATAGTTGGCGATAAAATAAAAATAAGACAAATCTTAAACCGAAAGATAATTGTACATAGCTATAAAATTGCACCTTCAAAATATGGAGGTGATTATTTAACAATGCAAATAGAATTAGACAACCAAAAAAGGATGGTAGAAACAGGTAGTAATAACTTAATGGAAATAATATCTAAAGCAACGAAGGAGGATTTTCCTTTCTCTACAATAATTGTGGAAGAGGATATGAGATTTGAATTTACCTAAAAACAAAACAAACATGGAAGGACTTAAAGAATGGCAATTAACCGAGGATATACAAACTCTAATTAACAATGGAGGCGAAGCATATGGTTGGGGTAATCATGCTGATGCGGGATATGCTACAGAAGCCTATGTAGATAATGCTGTGCAAGGGAATATTTTCTCTATAGGTAGATTTCTGTTCCGCACCGATCTTAATTTAAATAATGGTGATTTGGTGCCTTTAGAAAGCGAGGATCTATTTGGTAATGAAGCCATGTTTGGAGATCCTATTGGGAGAATAGGTGTAACCCAAAATGGAATCTATCGAATTACGGTTAGCGTAATGATAAAGGGTGGCAGAACAGCTGGCACGGTAACTATACAGACGGATAATCATGTAAAAACCATGGAGGTTAGCAGTAGCGGTAGACAGTACTATTATTCTTTCATCGAGAAGTTTGATGTGTTATTAAATACTTGGATACAAATTAAAAATGCGTATAACTCTAATCATTACGAGGTTATAGTAGAGGTAGAAAAATTAAAATGATGTAGTATCTTTTCTTAGTTACTAGTAACTAATAGTTGACTTAATTTATAAATGATGACCAACCAACAAGTCCACATACGCGAGCATTTAGTGCCTTTTCTATACCAAGAGTTCGATGGTGTGGAAAGGGTGTTTTCTGGCCGTAAGGTAAAAGTTGTAAGAATAACTAACAAATCTAGCTTAGGTAAGTGGCTAACTGCCATGCTAGAACATACTAACAAAGAAATTAAGGTAAGTAATTACAATATATACCTATCCATAGACGATAGGGAACACAGGCTTGCTCGTTTTGGCACGTTCTACATAAACTACAGGTCTAGCACAAAAGCCCTTGAGCTTACCGACGATCATAACGACATACTAAACGAACTGCTAGAAGACATGTTTCGTATAAGCATATATTACTTTGTTTCCTCCTATCAAATATTCTACAAAAAACGAGGCGGAGTCTTAGAGGGCATTAGAGAATACATGAGTGCCTACAATTTGCACGAACACTTTAGCGAACAATCCATTCGTATGTTATACTACCGAGCAAAAGAGTCGCCAAAATTACGACGAATACAGACCCAAGTGGCCAATCGCGTTACAAATTACTACTAAAGCATGTAACAGATTTGTATAGTATCTACTTGTATTTTTATTAAAAATAAAAGTATGATACCCTTATCCTCAGACATAGTATATAGCTCCACTTCGCGCTTATTAGAATACGGACTACTTGGAGTGTTTCTAGTGCTCTTAGGTGTCTTCGCTTGGCACTTATATCGTAAGATAGACGAGAATAGCAACGAGTGGAAAGACATGGCGAAATCCATGAACAAAAACTACACTGACATTGTTCTGCAACAAAACGAACAGAACAAAAAGCTAATCGCTATTCAGCGAGAAAGCTCTATACAGAACAAACAATTTCACGATTCCATGAAGAATAAAATGGACAGAATGCCCACGCATATTGTTAGGGAAATTCGTCTGCATGGAAGCAACTTAACATCGGCCCCAAATCCAAACAAATGAGTAAACCTATAGTATACATACACAGACAAGTAGAAGACGATAAGCAAGCCCTTGGCTTTATTACCGTAGAACATGAGTGTATTCCAAAATACGCCGATGTTTGCCTTGAGCTTTCCTACATTAATAATGAAAAAAAGATTTCTTCCGTTACTCCTGGCATGTACAATTTGGTATATACCTGGAGTCCACGTTTCGAAAGAAAACTTTGGTTAGTGGAAAATGTAGATGGCCGATCTGGAATTCGCATCCATGCAGCAAACTATCATCACCAACTCAATGGTTGTATTGCTCCTGGCACACACACTGCCGATATAGACGGAGACGGCTACCTAGATGTAACAAGTAGCCTTGCAGCGTTAAACAGATTCCATAAAGCAATGGAACCCTTCGAGAAAACAGGAGCAATCATTTTTATTAAGGAAGCTAAATACAGCGTCAAGCCATGAAAAAAATCATATACATAGTATTGTTTCTGTTTATTGTTATGGGCTGTTCTGCAAAACGAGAAATAGTCAAAGAAAATGAAAAGCGCGACGTGGTAGAAACAATAGATCTATCGTCTATTGAGCAAAGCACATTGCTTATTCATCACTTGCTAGATAACAGCAACATAAGTATAGAGTTCACTCCCTTGTCGGATAGCGCTAGCTATACGTCAGACAGTACCGGAACTACCGCAAAAGGAATGAAAGTGAAAGTGAATATAAATAAAAATGTAACTAGCACTACTACACAAAAAGACACCACCCACACCGAAACAAGAAAGGAACAAAAAGACGATAAAACAATAATTAAAAAGAAAGATAAAAAGGTAGACAGAAAACAACCTACCCTACTCTATATCTCTATTATACTAGCGTTGCTACTAGCACTGTTCATTTATTTAAGGCTAAACCATGTAACACTTAAATAGCAGGTTTTAACCTTTATTTATACAAACAAAGCAATTATGAACGCCATTCTACAAGATAATTTCCTGATGACTGAGAATGCATTCGAACGAATGTTATACTCGTTTCATACTATGTTGCCATTATTAGGCAACAATCCCAAACAAGAGAAGAAACTATACACACCTGTTCGTTTTATGGACGAAGAGTTAAATCCAGTTCCGTACGATGAAATAACCGAAGGTTCTACTGCTATTGTAGAGCTTCGTGGTGGTATGGTTACGTATGCAAGTTGGTTCTGGCAATCGGCTGTAGAAACTGTGGCCGTGCTGGATAAGTTAAACAACGATAACCGCATTAGCTCTATTGTGCTAGATGTAGATGGTTGGGGTGGCGCAGCGAGTGCTATTCCACACTTTATAGAATTTGCAAAACGCAAACGCAAACCAATTGCTGCAAGCATAAACAATGCTTACTCGCTGCACTATTGGATGGTGTGCGCTGTGGCCGATGAAGGCATGGTGTTTTGCAATAATGATATTACTGCCGGTGTAGGATCTGTTGGGGCCACTACTTCGTTCATGACAGTTAAGAAGTATTTTGAGAAAATGGGTGTGGGTATTTATCATGTTTACCCTAAAGAATCTAAAGACAAAAATAAAATTAGTCGTCTTATAGACGATAATCCTAAGGAAGCGGTAAAACTTCTAGAAAAAGAACTTAGTCCGTTAGCGATTAAGTTTCAAGAAGCAATACGCCAAGCGCGTCCAAACATTAAGGAAGGAAAAGGCCAGCTAACTGGCGACACCTTCCGAGCAA
This sequence comes from Flavobacteriaceae bacterium, assembly GCA_035302145.1. Lineage (GTDB taxonomy): Bacteria > Bacteroidota > Bacteroidia > Flavobacteriales > Flavobacteriaceae > JAJYTI01. The sequence continues at coordinate 40,194 of DATGSX010000096.1, forward strand.
GCGAGGCTTTAAAGCACGGTATGATAGATGGAGTTCACTCTCTAGCTGAAATACTAACCATTATAGAAATTAATAAATAACCAACACACAGAAAAATGAAAAAAGTAAAAGCGTTTTTATTGGGCTTGTTTGGTTGGGCTGAACTCCAAACCGATGAAGACAAGCTAAAATTAACAGACGATGAGAAAAATCGGCTGATAGAAGTTATGGGTGAGAAACACGCCGAAAACATAATTGAGCGAGTAAACCAATACTTAGCAGAAGGTGAAGAAAATGATTTGGATGCCGATCTGATTAGTAGAGAGGATTTACTAAGATTCCGCGAGCAAGGAAATGAGCTTCTTGCTGAATTAGGAATTGAAGGAGAACAGCGTGATTTATCACAGCTTAACGAACAAGAGTTGTTTAACACCATCTTGTCGGAAACAAGAGTAGCAAATGCTAAAATTATAGAATTTATGAAAAGACCAATCGACGAACCGATTGCATCTGGAACCGATGCGGTAGCCAACATGCACTCGGCTACACACTTGTTTGCAAGTGGAAAAGAATTCGACTCCTTAGACGAGAATAGGCCGTGGAACTTATTGGCAGCAGGACAGAATGTTGCTAAGCCAAGTTTTGCAAAAGGTACTATTGCATTTGAAACCTTAAATAGCGACTTGGCCGACTTTTACCGCGAAAATCCTACGGTACTTAGAGAGTATCAAAGAGATTTACTTGGTTTACCATCGTTTTGGCAAACTGAGTATAATGTAGACGATCGCGCAGACGATGGAAACATCGTATACGGTCCAATTACCCAAGCAAGGAAATTGCCTTGGTTGCCAAAAGGCGTAAGCTCTATTTACTTAGAGGAAAACAGAGTTTTCCCTACTTCAATAGACTTAGAAATAGCAGGACATAGGTTGCAACAGCTTATGGAAACTTGGTTAAACCCAATCGTTAACGGAACATCTGGACCATACAACATTTCGTTTGTTCAATTCTTAATTAAAGGATGGGACAAAAGAGCAAGAGCAGAAGACCGCCTATCGTTAATTAAAGGTATTCACGTGCCTACACCAGACGATGCTACTTTGCCAGGTATGGCTATCCATACAAGAGATGGATTGTTGAAGCGTTTGTACGACCGTACGAACGAAGGACGAATTAAAGTAGCGCACTTTACGAAGCCTACAGTAGAAAATATTGTAGACCACGTAAAAGATATGGCCGACGCACTTCCGCAGGAAGTTAAAAACCAAGCAGGCTTAGTGTATTATTTATCTCCTAGCTGGCTACGTGCTTATGCATTGCGACAGCGAGAGTTAAATGGATTGTACCAAGACTACAAGAAGGACGAGGAAGTAACTATAGACGGTTACCCTAACATTCGCTTCCAAACCTTAGAGGATATGGAAGGTACAGACTTCATGTTTATTACTACCGATGATAACATTGGTTTAATGGAAAATGTACCAGGCGAAAAAGGTTTATATACCTTAGAAATGCTTAAACGTAATATTTACGTTCTGGCTGACTACAAGATAGGAATTAAACTAGTTCATTCTGGTAACAAGATTGCCGATGATGCGCCAGAAGCATTCCGCGTTCAGCTTGTATGGCATAACGGACAGCCAATGTTCCGATCAGATTACTTTGTACACTTGTACGAAGTGGAGAATGGCGAATTGAATTTGCCTTTTGAGCGTGTTACTTTCCGCGACAGTTATAAAGGAAATATCACCAAAATTAAAGGTGCTTATCCTGGACAAGTGATTAAGATAAAAGGGAACAACAACGTTACGGGCGAAATATCCACTGCTGCTGGTATATCTCCGAAGTTCGATTTGTCTTCTGGTGGAACCCTAACCTTGTTAGTGAAGGCCAATGGCGATTTTAAAGAATTGTCTAGAACTGGCGAGCCTGAAACAGTAACCACTCCAGGTATGAACTTTGACGGTACTACCATAGATGCTGATGAGGCTTCTGTGTTCCACTTTGTGGGCAGTACTGGAAACCTAACCGACATCTTAAACGGAAACGAAGCACAGGAGATTAAGATTGTAGGTGGTACAAACGCCTTGACAATTGCTAGCAATGCAACTATCAATGTAGATAGTAGCGCAGTATTAGCTAGCGATGCCGACTTCTTGAAACTTGTAAAAGTGGATGGAGTTTGGTACGAAATCGAAAGAAGCATTGAGTAATCCTTTAAACAAACACAATTATGTATAGATTAAAAACAGTTAAAAGAACTGCGGGTCCTTCACCAGGAGCCGCAGCTCCTTCCAAGGATTTAGTTCTTGTGAAGGTAGACGATGTACTCCATTTCCCTGCTAGAGATAGTAAAGGAGTGGTTGTTCCTGGTTCTTTCGTAATGAAAGAAGGAGCAGAAATGATAGAAATGTACCGAACGCCTGGATCGCAAGAAGACACTTACGAAACCGAAGGCGATTTGGACCAAGAAGGAATTACGCAATCTACCCAAGGTAATTACCCTGGCGATAGCGTAGATATTCTAGAGTTCTTGCAAAACAACTTAGGGGTTGGCTTTGTAGCCATTACTCGCAGATGCGACGGTGGTAATAACCGAATGTTTGGTACGCAATGTAGTCCGGTGTTCTTATCCTCAGAGTACACTAGTAATTCAGAGGGTAATATGCACACGATTACTTTATCGCAAAGAATCGCTACTACGTTTGTTCCTGCTGTGTACGAAGGTACATTCAGCTTTATGGAACCTACTGCCACCGACGAAACAATAGAAGCTACAGCTGGAACTACTTATAAGGTAGATGCTACTATGGCCGACGAAGTAATCACTATTAATACCGCTTCGCTGGAAGCTGGCGATAAAATTACGCTAATTGGTGGTGATGTAGCTGGAAAGCTCGAGAACACAGCAACTGTAATACTTGCGGGTGGTGCCGATTGGGTGGGAGTGCCTGGCGCGTCCATAACGCTAAAGGCGTTTGAGAGTGACTCCAAGATTCTAATCGAAACTGACAGGAGCTAGTAAATAACCAAAAGCCCTGTTATCATGCAGGGCTTTTTTAATACGATTACTATGAAAAAGAAAACAATAGAAATACTCGCTACAAAAAAGAAACCATCGGAGCGTTACAATGCTCTGTTTGATGTTTTTAGAAAGGTTTCGAAAAACCGTCGTGAGATTGCTGCTATAAACAAACGAGGGGTAGCTTCGCTCCTATCTTTAGAATACAGCATAAAGAAGCACTTTGGTATTCGCGATGTAGAGATTCATTCGTTTGCGACTACGCCATCAGCACCAAGCAAACAAAAAGAACATACACCTACGTATACACGCGAAGGATTAGAATCTATGCACTACCAAAAAGAGTTGCGACCACTTGCTGCAGAACTTTCTGAAAAAGTGGGTGTAGATCCTTCGGACCAAAAGAAAGTTACGCTAATAGATTTTATTCTAGAGCATAGCGAAGAGGAAGATAGCGAGGATGTAGAAGTAGATTTACCCGACGAAGCAAAAGAAGGTGCTACGCTTAGATCCATCTTTCCTTTTTTAAGTTCGGAAGATTGTCCAGACGAGTTTAAAATTCTTGTTGCCGACAAAATTACTGCTTACGAAAAGTGGGTAGAGAATTACAAAGCACTAGAAGCAAACAAGAATTTGACTAACGAGGAAGTTTTAGAACATGCAAAAAAAGCAGTAGAAGGTTTTGAGCTTGATTTAGACATCATGGAAGAACTTAACTACTACAAAGAACACGGAGAGATATTAGGAGAGCATCCTATTTTCGCTGCACATAATTTGCAGAAAGCCGTAAACGCAATTAAGGTAGTAGATCTTGTTACACGCAGAAATAATCTAAAAACCTACATTGCTCGCGATAGCAAGAAGGTAGAAGATGGTGAGATTGCCAAAGACAAGCTAGAAGCTTTCCAGGCTAAAATAAAAGAGTACGAAGACGAACTTGTTTTAGTAGAGGAAAGGATTGCGAAGAATGACGGAAAATAAATTTTTTGATATACCACTAGAGGCTACTCCCAAACAGGGAGCTTCTGGTGGTTTTATATCTAAGTATTTAGCTAGTCATTTCGAAAGAATAAGCAATGTAAAAGATTACGTAAAACGATTGCCTACAGAGGAAGAGTTTATGTTCCTGCAAACCGACAAGCAGTTTAACGCCTTTACGTTTATCCCGTTTATCTGCTCGGAGAAAAGCATAGAGCATTTATACGCTACCACCTACTCTATTAATAGACGAGTAGTAGAATCGCTTACAGAGTTGCACAACACAGGCTATATAGACAAGATTACCATTTGCGTAAACGATTCTATAATAAGCAGAAATCCTACGGTAGTAGACTTGTTGCGAACGGCAAACAAAGAGTACCCGAACTTTCAAATACTATTCACCTGGGCACATGCAAAAGTAGCGATGGCCAAAACAAAAGAGGACTACTTTGTGATAGAAGGCAGTGGCAATTGGAGCGAAAACGCAATGTACGAGCAATACACATTTGCAAACAGCAAGGCCTTGTTTGAGTTTAGAAAGCAATTAGTAACCGAAACACAAGTAAGACATGAGATTATCCAAGGAGAACTTATTGGTAGTTGAGAAAATGGGGGCTACTAATTACCGCCCTAGCCAAGTGTGTATGTATTTGCAAATAGACAAAGCTAAGTTTCAAAAAGAATTCGATAACGAAAATTCCGAATTGCGAATTGCATACGAACGCGGAAAGCTTAAAGCTGATTTTGACATTAGCAGTAAGCTACTAGAAAACGCTACTGCGGGAAACATAACCGCTACACAGATTTATGAAAACATAAGGGAGCGAAAAGAAACAGAAGCAAAAATCAGAAAATACTTCATGCTAGATGATTGATACATCGATAAATATTTCAGAAGACATTAGTCTAGAGCAAATCTACGAGTATATAGATACTGGCGATGTGCAGGAGGCACCGGAAGGTGTAGTAAACTACTTACGCGCTATGGAAATGGTGTACGGTATGCACAGGCGAATAGACAAATACGGAAGCAAAGATGCAATCGTTAAGGATTTGCGCACACGTTGTGGACTGTCGTATTACCGAGCCAATAAGCTATACAATAACACCATTGAGTACTTCTATGCAGATAGCGACATTAGCAAGCAAGCGTTTAGGAATCTTATTTCACAGCAAATAGAGAAGACTATTAACCTGGCTATTTCCCTAATTAAGGATGTAGACGATGCTTTTAAAGTTGTTAAGATGTATAAAGAGCAGTACGAAGTGTTAGAATTAGGTAAAGAAGATCAGCTCGAGCTTCCAGAAGAAATGTTTACCAAGCCATTTAAATTATACACTACCAATGCCGAAAGCTTAGGAATACCAAAAGCAAGCCGAACCGCAATAGCAAAAGTAATAGACGAAAAACTAGAAGGAATAAGCGAAGTAGAAAAAGACATTATACGTCGTGAAGCTGGATTGCTACCACTACAAGTATTAAAAGATATAGATGCGAGGGAAATTAAAAAATAAGGATGTAGAAGCTAGGTACGGAAACTACGTAAAACAGATGATAGACCTTATAGGTCCTAAGAACTTATATCTGATTGCTGGCCGTGGAATGACAAAAACGTCCGATGTGATTGCAGATCGTTCCATAGATATTGTTCATGACATGCCAAGAGCCTTGTCGGCCATAGTGAGTAATACCTACGTAAATGCACGAACTAACATTATTCCTACGCTTCTAGAAGGTTGGATGAATTATAAAGGCTGGGAAGAAGGTAAGCACTTCGTGAAAGGCGTGCGACCACCGGCACACTTCGAGAAGGCGTACAAGCCTATTATGAACTACAATAACACCATTAGCACTTTTAATGGTCATATATTTATACTTGGTTCATTAGATCAGCCATCGGGATTAGCTGGAAACTCCTATCAACATATATATGGTGACGAAGCAAAATACCTAGATAAGAAAAAGCTAGACACGCTTATGCCTGCCTTGCGCGGTTATCCTGCGTTTGCTCATTCGCCATATTATCGTGGAGTTACTTTCACTACCGACTTACCTAATTTAGGCAAAGGCGACTACGATTGGATCATGGACCAAAAAGAGTTAATGGATGTAGAGAAAGTGGAATTAGCCTTGCAAATTGGTTTGGTGGTAAACGAAATAAATCACGAAATATATAAGGCTTACAAGGCTAAGAACAGTCGTAGGCTAAACAATTTAGTAAAGAATAGAAAGCGGTGGATGCTTCGCCATAATGTAGCAAGGAAGGATCTTACTTTCTTCTATATGGTATCGTCGCTTGTAAATCTGGATATACTTACTAATGGTTATATAGAAGATTCTATTGGCCATCTAGGATTGGAAGAGTTTAAAAGCTCGGTACTTACCTTTATGCCGAAGTTGGAGGCTGGCGAAAGTTTTTATCAACGTTTGGACGATTCGCATTTCTTTGAGGATGGGTTGCGAAGCGAGTATATAGAGAACATGTCCTTGGCCGACGATTTTCAAGAGTCTTGCGAGATGCTGGAATACCACGTTATGGATGCGCCAATAGATGCTGGTGTAGACTTTGGCCGTCAGTTATCCATGGTGTTGGGTCAAGAAATAGGTAGGGATTTCCGAATAACAAAAAACATGCACGTGTTGGCTCCGCAAAGTTCAAGAGAGTTGGCCGATAGGTTTGTGAAATTCTATGCCAATCATCGATACAAGCAGTTGAACATGTACTACGACCGAAGCGGTAACCAGTATCAGAGCTCTGGCCGTGACTGGGCTTCGGAACTACAGCGATGCATAGAGTTTGACATACACGGGAATCCTACGGGTTGGAAAGTAAACTTAATGAGTCGTAACCAGGCTACAATATATCAAGCCGAAGAGTTCTTGTTCATGCTTAAGTTTTTAGGGAAAGAAAATTCTAGGCTTCCTAACATATTAATATGTATGTATCAATGCGCAGAGCTTAAATCATCGCTAGAAACTACCAAGGTAGAAGTAAGCTGGAAGCAAGGCGTGAAGGTTATAAACAAGAACAAAAAAGCCGAAAAGACTTTACCACTACATAGACTCCCAATGCACTCTCCAAATTATTCCGATGCTTTTAAGTATTTGTTGTACCGAAAGAAGTGGGCCGATCCTTTAATGGGTGGAAGTAGACCTTTGCCATCTGGATTATAACAAACGTATGCGTGTGTTTTTGTATTAATTTTGTGTAAAAGTTTGCTAAAGCAAACATATATGTGTATTATTGTGTTAATTAAAAACAATAAACATGGACAAAACAAAAAAGATAGTAGGGATATTCCCTTCTAAAAACAGCGATGAACTATTGTGTACAAAGGATTTGTACTTCAATTTTCAGAAAGTAGAACTATTACGTATTCACAAATGTTTTTATTTGTGTGAAGTATCCACTCCCCAAGGCAGATTAACTCTCCCAATTCATAGACTGTCAAACAAGCCTATTGTAGTTGACCTAGCTTGTTGATGCACGAAAGGTGCCTGGACTTGTTCCGGGTGCCTTTTTGATTTTTAACGGTAAAATGAAAATTAAAATAAAATGGAAAACATAAAAGAACCTGAACACCCAAGTATTTATGATCCAAGAAGTAAAACAGGAAAATACTACCCTTGGGAAGAAGAGTATAAGAAGAAAATGAAGATCTGGAAAAAATGGTACGATAGTAAGGTTAAAAATTAACTATATCATAGTTATATACGTAATAAATTAAAATAAAATGGAAGAACAATTAAAATCAGCTCAAGCTTATCTACAACAAAGAGCAATGAGTACACGAAAAGTAAAGAACGATGGATTAATACGCCTATCTACAAGTGTTGTATCGGCTTCAGAAGTAGAAGCTGTTTTGGATATGGTAATGAAAGGCACGTTTTTAGATTTTTATAAAGAATACAATAAGATGCTTGCTCCGATCTATAATAAAGAAACAAAGAAAGAGTGTTGCAGTGAAACTGTTGAGGATTTAAAAGTGGATAGTTCTAGTAGTATTTATTTAAAAATAGTGTCGCATAATGAACATTCATATAAGGCTCATTTAAATGCTTTTAAGGAGATGAATGACACTAAATTTGAAGTAGATATACATAAAGTGGAAAGGACTAACGGTGTGTATACACTTGTATTGAAGTTCTTTGGAGAAGAATACATTAAGGATGTTTATTTCTTTGGCTACTTGGTCCGACAGAAACAAATGGATGGGGTTGAAACTAAAATTATATGACATGGGATTATTAGAAAAGTTTTGTAGAAGAATAGATAATGACCAAGGCTATGATAATTTAAAACTAGCCAAAGACTTAAAGACATTAGCAAAAAAACACTTTAATCGATTGTCTATAAATGATAATGAAACTGCAACTGACGTATATACAGAGTTAGAGAATGCCGTTTTCCGACCTATTTTATTTAGCACACCTATGGTACAAGCTATTTTGGACGGTAGAAAAACGCAGACAAGAAGATTACAAGGTTTAAAAGAGTTTAATGAAAGTCCAGATTGTTTTAGATATGACGGCACATCCGCTGAAAATGAAAGCATTCATTATTTTGAAACTATAGATATTCACGGAAAACCAACAGAAAGATATACGTCAATAGAATCCAAAGTAACGTTAGGGCGGCTTGGCGTATGTGCCGCCTCTTATAAACTAAATTATCAATCTTGGCAGTTACTGCGGCATTACGCCAAACCGCTTGTTACCTGCCGTTAATTTCAGAATCATGAATAAAATTCAAATTTATAGAATATCAGACCACCCTACAGGTGGCTCGCCTTTGTACGGTGAGATATGTAGAGATTGCATGGAAGGATTTGTGAGTGAAGGTAAATACTACGAATTTGATGGTCATTTATGCAAATATGTTTACGAAAAAGATGGAGTTACATATTATGCAGAGGGAGGTCAAGACGATGGTACAGATAGCGAAATAATGTGTTCTGAATGCGGAGAGTATTTTTTAACAGATAAAGAAGTTCTGGATGACTATGAATTTTAATGGCAGGTAACATAGTTATATACGCCACTTAAACTAAAACACAATAACTTAAAAACATAAAACATGAAAAACATAAAACACACATCCTTTGCAGAAATTTCAGAAAAAGTAGTAGAAGTTTATGGCAGTGCTGGTGTTACAGCATTGCTATTTAGCACAGCTAGCTTATTTAGGGATATAGTAGTGAAAGAACTAGGCTTCTTTCCACTATTACACCTATACGGTCCTTCAGCAACAGGTAAAAGCAGATTAGCTTATCTATGCCAAAAACTAGTTTGCGTAGATGTAGGGCCTAACTGTTATGTAACTGGCGATCTGAATATACATTCTATTTTAAAGAGATATTCTAAACAATTTAACGGCATTGTTTGTTTTGAAGAGTACTATGATGGCAATTATATACTAGACGCTTTTTTGAAAGAGGTTTATGAAAAAGACACCTATCAAACAAGTAATGAAGATGGAGAAGTGTTTCCGGCACAAATTAAATGCAATACAATAGTTACAGGTAATTATAAAACAAGTGATGCATCTCTATCTAGTAGAATGATAATAGAAACTATGACAAAGAATGTTTTTTCAAAAACTGAGGTTAATTCGTTTCACGAATTAAATCAATTAATTGAAAACGACTTGAATGAAATAGCACTTCAGCTTGTTGCTAGTAAAAGGCATATGGTAGAGCATGTTTTTAATTATGAAAGATTAAAGGCAGTAGAAAAAGAACTGGAAGGAATGCTAACAACTACGGTGCATTATAGATTATTAAAGAGTGTTTCAATCCTAGTTCTCTTTCAAAAAATACTTGGAAACTGCATTGGTCTTTCAGATGAGTATGTAAAACAACATTTTGTAGAGTTATTAAAAGAACAGGAGGCTTATTTAGTTAACTGCAATTAAAAAAAACATAAACAATTAAAAATCATGGACGTTACACATTATTATTTTCAGGCCACTTACGGCACAAAATTAAAGAACAAGCTACAGAAAGAGCTGTACGAATACCTTATCGAGTTAGATGGGTTGATAATAGAGGAAGAAAGCCTAAAGAACTTTATGTATAACATAAATAAAAAGGCTGCAGAACTAAACGAAAAGCACAAGCGGTGCAAACCAATTGAGTTTGGGCAACATCGAATAAGCACGGAAATGTATGTCAAAAATATATTCGTTACCGGGTTTCCAGAAATGAATCTTTGTTTGCTAGGTGGATCATTATGGTACATGACAGATAAGAAGATATAAGAACTACTAAACTAAAAAACATGAGCAAGAATAAATACTGCCCGAATTGCTGGAATGGATTAAGCGCCGACGAAATAAATTTAAGGTACTGCCAAAATTGTTCGCTTAACTGGAAGGAGCCAGCGAACGATGCGTTGCAAAATGCAATAGAAGATAAATACATTAAAAACGCTATGTACATAGCATCAACACTTTAGAGATATGCGAATAGATTTTTTTCAAATGACTGATCACCTCTTCTCTCTTAAAGATTACTCTATAGAGGAAATCAAAGAACTGCGTGTAGAGTATAATAATAAATATAGAAGTCTAAATAATAGAATGAGAGATTTAGAGGTGATAAGCGCAAACGATGTTATTCATAGACAAGAACTTTTAAAGTTGAGCAAACGAGTCTATAAGTTTATTAAGGAATTGAATTTAGAGCTTGGTAGAAGATTGGTAAAGTAGATTAAAGATGTTTAGAAAAAAGAAATCACCGAAAAACATTCAATGCGTTGCTTGCAACTGGGTTGGCACTCGCGAAGAAACAATAAAAATAAGAACACATAAATTAAGAATAGATCGTTGCGACTGTCCAGAGTGTGGTTGTTCAACTTTTTATGAGAATAAGAAGAAAAGCTGGTTATCGATATGGAAATAGAGAAGATAATATACCACACTACTAGAAGTATTCACAATTTAGATGATAAGCTAAGTATTGCTACGCTTTTTCTATTCTGTTATCAGTTGGAGCGCAAAGCTTTTGCGGAATTGCTGTATACAGATAACCATGAAGAGTTAATACAAAAGTTTAACGAACGATTTTCGGATGCGGAAATAGATCTATCGATAAGGCTCGATGATAATAACATTAGAGATTGTTTTAATCGAACACTTGAGGAAGTGAAAAGAAAATATGACAGCGATGGTTACTACAAGGCATTATATGAACGTAATCCGTATGCGGTGGTAATTAATGAGTTGATTAATGATAGGAGGTTAGATAATTTAAAATAGACAAAGTAATTATGAAAGTAAAAATTAAAAAGCTACATGAACAGGCTAAAATGCCTTTTAAAAAACACAGCGCAGATGCTGGTTTTGATTTATATGCTACTTCTAGAGTAAATGAAGGTGGCAACATTGTTTACGGCACTGGGTTAGCTTTTGAAATACCGGAAGGATTTGTTGGGCTCGTATTCCCGAGGTCCAGCATAGCGAACAAAACAATTGCATTAAGCAATGCAGTAGGGGTTATAGATGCAAGTTATCGAGGCGAAGTAACTTTTAAGTTCAAACCTACTTTAACGATAGCATCAAACAAAAACTTTGCTGGTATAGAGGTAGGATGCATTATTAATGGTAGTTACAACATTGGAGAACGTATTGGCCAATTAATAATAATGCCAATACCAAGCGTTCAATTTGAATTTACAGAAGAATTAACCAGTACAGCACGAGGTGCTGGCGGTTATGGAAGTACTGGAACTAAGTAAAAGGAAGGATATGAAAAGAATACCACAAAAAGACTTAATAGATTATGAGATATCATCTAGTTGGTGGGCAGGTGCTGTAAAAATTGGATGGATGCAAAGATTATCTGGAAAGTACTTTGCTTGGAAAACTATTAGAAAGTATAAGCGATATCTATACGCAATAGAGAGAAGGAATAATAATTTATAAAAGAACAATTATGAGAACTCAAATTCCAAGCAGTGATAATCCAGAGCAACCTAAATGCAATATTATAAAAACAGGCGAAGTGTTAATGTCTACTTCTAACAGTAAGTTAACTCTCAACGAAATGTTTCGAAAGAAAGAGTACATATTATATTGTATGGAAAAAACTTCTTCTTTTAAAAGAGGTAAGCTCCTTGAGCTTCATGTGCATTTACAAGATTTAAATAATGCTATGCTAGAAAAACTATCACCAAAATATGTAGACGAAGCTACAATTCTAAATAAAAAGATGAAAAGAAATTCTTTTATATCTTTTTTAGAAGAGGAAATTGAAAAATGGAAAGATAATGCGAGAGTATATGTTTCTGTAAGATACGATCTAGATGAAGCGAAAAACAGTTTTATTAGAGTAGCAGCATTTGAAGATGTTTTAGAACGATATCTAGAAATCTTCAAAGAAGAAGAAGAAGAAGAAGATAAGTCAGAATAAAATAATAATTAAAACAAATAACTATGAGTAAAAACAGATCATTTTATGGCCAATTAAACTGGACCAGAATTAAATACGCACTACAAAGCGGAAAGATAAAGGCACAAAGAATTCAAACAAAACATGGAGAACAAATCTTTTTCGACATAAATGTTTGGGTAAACGATGAACCAGATCAGTACGGGCAGGATGCTTCTGTACAGATGCAACTTAGCAAAGAAGCTTACGAAGCCAAAGAGAAGAACCCGTACTACATAGGGAATTTAAAATTTAGAGAACCCACGGCCACCGACGTATCTCCAGAGGAAATAAAGAATATTGTTGGTGGTGAAGAGGATGATGATTTATCGTTTTAGACAATTCAAAGTGATTTAATTTTACATACGGCTATCTTAGATAGCCGTACTTCTCCAAAACACATTCAATCGATTTAATGTGTTTTTTTGGTATTAATCTGGTCCCATAAATTGCTTTAGAAATAGTTGATCCTGGAAGGTTCAGTTTGTCTTCCAAAGTTTTCACTGAAATCAAATCTCTATCGTTCAAGAAGTCAACGATCTGCTTTGATTTTTTAATTTGCTCGTTTCTGTTCATAATAATAAAATTAAAAAATGCCATCATCGGCGAAGCCGATTTTTTTGAAAAGCCCAGATTTGCGCCTGGGCTTTATGATTAATAAATGTTATAACATATTTTCGTCTGCAAAAGAAAAGAAACTATCTTTTGTTATTATAATATGATCTAACAGCTTAATGTCTAAAAGCTCACTAGCTTGTTTTATTTTCTTAGTTATTCGTTTATCTGCGTTGCTAGCTACTAGCGTACCGCTTGGGTGATTATGAAATATTATAAAGCTTGTACTATGCGCTTTTAGTAAGGTTTGGAATATTATTCTAATATCTACCATTGTACCGGTTATCCCTCCGGAGCTTATTTTTTTAACTCCTAGAACTTGGTTAGAGTTGTTCATAACTATAGCATAGAAATACTCTTTATACTCCATATTTTCGCCTATTACATTACGGGCTATTTTAGAAGCATCACGAGATGAGCGGATTTTTAATTTATAATCATTGTTACGCTTGTAAGATATTGTTATCTCGTCAACGATTGGCATTTGATTTCTCTTTAAGGTATGCATATTGTATTTTTTTAGTTGAATTTAACAGAAATAGACTTTGTTTAACATTTACAGGTAATAAGCTGTAAAGTCTGAAACCGCTCCGTTTTCTTCGATTATACAATTTGCAACCTTGCAAGGCGTTGCTCCGACCTGGTGCATGAAGTAAAGAACATCATTCTCCCAATACAAATGAGAATAACCTTTTTGCGTTAGTAATTCTTTTACGGCTTGTGTAAATTCCGTACTTTTGTCATTGATGTTTATCGCGTCCATGTGATAAATGTTTTTAAGTTAAGGAGGTGTTCGCGCACCTCCTTTTATTGTTATTGGGTTGGGCTCTTCCCTTCCCTTTATGTATCATAAAGATACAAAAACCTATACAAAAAGCCTAACATATTAAGCATTCAGAAGCCCCCGAAACATTGACTTTTAAAGGCTTTACGTCATTTATAACACTGCATACGTTTTAAATAAACTACTTTCTTTTCAAAAAAAATTTTACACAAAAACTTTAAAATTTACAAGATGTCGCCCTACAGTCTTTATAATAAACTTAGTTATTTAGAATCATTATAAAATACACGTCTTCCATTTATAAAAGCAGCTTTTTGACCTACTTATTTAAATCCGCAAAAACCTAAACCCTTGATTTCCAACAAACAAACCTAACCGCAAATAAATTGCGGTTAGGTTGTTTGTTGCCGAGCCGAGCCCGCTGACTTCCTTAAGTGTTGGAACACGCCCAAAGATTTTTAGATATGTGGCACGCCAACAGGTTTATGCTTTTCGCATGTAACAGACTAAAACGCAACAAGTAACTAGATTGCCTATATGAAAACAAGAGTGCTATATAGAACAGTAGGCAAACTACATAGGCTAAGCAAGCAGGGCATTCCGTTCGATATAACTTTTGCTAGTTACAACGAAACAGATGGTACTAGCAACGGGATAGTAACAAAGAAAAAGGTTATGCTTCGTACTGGATTGTCCAACAGGAAGTATAAAAAAGGTCGTGTTCTAATAGGTTACAAAGAGTATAAGACAGGCAACAACGGATGGTTTTACCTTCCACTATTGCTTAAAGTAAATAACAAACCAATCTATAAAGATGATTGAATACATTACAGACACCAGCGGAATTATTCAAGCAGACAACGTAAGTGTAACGTTCTCTGAAAATAAAAACCCACGAGATCTACAAACGCTTAATGTTTCTCCTTTCAATTGGGCAGACATTCAGCCAGCAGGCGACTTCACTATCTTACCATATGGATCTGCAAACAATCTTCCTGTAGAAGTCAGAGATATTATCCATGCGAATTATATCGCACCAGGCATACTACAGAAAAAAACACAGCTACTATGGGGACAAGGTCCAAGGCTATACAAAGAGATAGTTAAAGAAGGAGAGCTCATACGCGAATGGGTAAGCGATAGAGTGATAGAAGATTGGTTAACAGATATCAATGCTGAGGATTACCTGCTAAAGAGTAGCGTGGACTACCAGCACCTAGAAGGCACTTGCACTAAGCTAAAGTTAAATAGAGGTTACAGAATAAAAGGGTTCGTTACAGAGATAGAACACAGTTCTTTCAAATACACGAACTTGGCTAAGAAGAAGGGAGACGATAAGCCATCGCACATGGTAGTTCGAAAAGGAGCTAAATGGAAAGCTTATCCAATGTTCGACCATCGCAATCCATTCAAGCATGGCACTACTATGTTGTATAGTAACCTGCCTAGTTTCTGTAGCGACTACTACACTATCCCGTCCTTGTACGGGTCACTTGAATGGCTAAAACGTTCTACTGCTATTCCTGTTATACTGGAAGCGTTATCACGCAACTCAATTAATATTAAGTATCACATTATATCCCCAGCGTATTTCTGGGAAACTAAACGTGAAGAATTAGAGGATGAATGTATTAAAAAGGGGAAGCCTTATAAGGAGTCCATGCTTATTGAATTCCGTACCGAATATCTGGAGAAGGTTGCCAATGCATTATCTGATGCTCAGAACACAGGTAAATTCTGGCATTCGGTAAAAACTTTAGAAGTGCAAGGCCAAAACATACTAGAGCATGGTTGGGAGATTAAACCAATTAAACAAGATGTACGTGAGTTTGTGCGGTCGCAAATTGATATAAGTAAACGAGCAGATGAGGCACTTGCTGCAGGTGTTGGCTTGCATGGTGCGCTAGGTAATATTAATGTAGCAGGTAAGGCCGACAGTGGGTCTGAACAATTATATGCACTTAAGAACTATTTGCAGACTGGTATAGCAATACCAGAAATGATAGTAACCAAAGCAATCAACTTAGCAATCAAAGCCAATTGGCCTGAGAAAGATTTAAAGCTTGGCTTCTATCATTACAAACCACAGGCAGAAAAAAATATACATTCAGGTAACCGTATTAAAGAAAATATATAATGTTCACAGAAGAAAACTTTGGACAAGATTTTAAAGAGGTGTTGGGTTTTACCCATGCCGATTTGTCCTACACTAGACTACACCCTGATCTTATTGGCTCTCGAAATTATATATACGATATAATTAGTAAGACAGTATACAATGCTATTATAAGCGATGAGGACGATACTGATATCCAGCATACCCTTAAGTATGCGTTATACATAGAAGCATACAGAAGGCACGCTCCAACTAGCAACCTAGCACATACCAATGATGGCAGAAGGATGCTAAGCGATGAGCGTTACAAAACTCCGTTCGAGTGGATGCTAGATAAAGACGATGAGAACCTACAGATACGAGCCGATGAATCAATCAGCACATTATTACAAGCATTAGAAGAGAAACAGTATTGGAAAGAATCTGATATATACAATGAGTTTACTTCTATACACGTAAACACAATAGAGAAGTTCTCGGCCGTCTACCCTATCCAGTCTAGGCTTTTGTTTCTTAGATTACGACCATACCTAAAGGAATGCGAAACACGTCATATAAACTCCAGGTTAGAAAAACCACTAGAGGATTATGACAACAAAGATTTACTTAGCGAAATTATTACAGAGGCCTGTGTGTTCTATGCCATAAGCAAAGGTGCTACCCGTTTGCGTGCTACCTTATTCAGAGAAGGCTTTCAAATTGAAGAAACTAACCACGGAAAATCCAAAAGAGCACCATCAAACAATGCACCAGAGCAATTGGCACAACTCTACATGCAAGACTCCTTAAAGAGCCTAAGAGAATTGGAAATGCATGTAGGCACAAACGATACAGAGGAAATTAAATTCACATTCAATACTAATTCAAAATTTGTTGATTCTTAATGCACACCATAAAAACACATAAGCACACTTACTTTCTACCGGCTAGCATAGATCAGTTTACAAAGAAGCAGTTCATTATACTTTGCGAGCTACTTCATAAACTGGATCATGGTGCTATTAACTTTGTGCAATTTAAATTCCTACTAGCAGTACGACTATTAGGAATTAAGAAGAGATCAATCAAAACAGAAGAACAACGCGAGGTAATAATGAACATTAGCAATGTGTTCGATTCACTATTCACAGAGAACAGCAATCAGTTCAGACTAAACACCTATATGGAAACAAACTTAGTGCAAACTGTATGGGGTTTGTTCCGAAAATATCACGGACCATACGATGGATTCTCAAACATAACCTTTGGCGAATTTGTAAAAGGACTAGACAAGTTTTACCACTGCACCACCGAAGCATCTATCGAGAATCTATCGGCATTACTTGCTGTGTTTTATAGAAAAAAGGAATTCAAATACTGGTTTAGAAGCACAAGGAAATTAAGAGAGAACGGAATAGATGTGCGAAGCGATAAAACCATTAGCATTCGAGCAAGAAAGTATATATCACCAGGTGCCTTATTCGGATTCTTCTTTTACTTCCGTTCTTTCCACGAACAACTATCCAACAGCGTGATGATAGTAGAAGGTAGTGAGATAGATCTATCCATTCTATTCAACGACAATCAGCCAGCTAGCAATACATTAAAAAGCGACATACCAGGCTTAGGCATGCTAGGAATAGCCTTCCATATTGCAAACCAAGGCGGGCTTGGCGACTTAGAGAATGTGAACAGCAGACCAATGTGGGAAGTGTTGTTATATCTATACAACCTAAAGAAAGCAGAACTTGACGAGGCCAAGGCACAAGAAAAATCAAACAGCAATGAGAAAAAATAAAATAAACGATCTCCGACAATTAGTCTCGCACATACAAACACTTGTGCAAGAAATAAAAACTACTGATGTAGTAGTAGACGAATCACAACTAAACAGGAATCTAGATAAAATAAGAGTGCAAGATAATTACATTCTTATAGGAGTTATTCCAGAGTACAATAGCAGTGGTAGCCTAGACAATGTTAACTGGAACAGTGTAAACGCTATGATAGTGCTACATAAAACAGACAGCTCTGATAATACGCACGATCAATTCCTAGACATGATGAACAACACTCAAAACATAGCCATCGATGTTATGAACAGCCTGATTACCTTGGCCACAAGTGGCGATTGTAATTTTATAAGCAAAATAAAACCAGGTAGTTTCAGTATGGATCCAGTCTGGTTAAGATCTGGTTGCAACGGATGGATGATAACCTACATAAACGACGAATACTAACATGAGTTTACTAGACAAACGAAGCGACAACAGCGATTTCCTTAAACTAGCCTTTACAAAAAAGATACTTAAAGAGGAAGCCAAGAATATAGAATCAAAACAAACCCAAGTAATGGCTAAGAATCGTTTTGAATCTGCTGGTTGGTATGCTTTCCGCGAATACAGCGCCAACGATACTACACTACGCTACACACATACACCAGAGCACAGGTTTATAGACATGAAGAGTAGGAAAACAAAGAAGGATGGAAAGAAAAAAAAGAAGCACTACCCTATTCATAACCGAATTTTGTTCGGCCACATGAACAACATTATTCGCAGATTGCAATTTGAGTACACCGATGGCATTAAAAAACAACTGCGGAATGAGTATAAAATATAGGGTAATGAGAAAACTATCCCGTCCTATCCCACCAAACAATCTAAGAGTAAAGCAAAATCATTCACTCGTAGTATTATTGATGTTTATGTTTATTGTCTTTGTACTAACAACAGCAATAGGCTGTAAGTAATCATAATAGGTTTATAGTAAAATAAATTATTATATTTGATTTAACTTAAAAACCTTTAAACATGCTCTGGATAATTTTAATAGCTGTAGTTATATTTATTTTTATTGTTGTTGCTAAAAATGAAAAGGAAACTAAAGAAAGTAATAAGAAGCTCATCAATGCTGGATATAACTTAAATAATAAAGTTGACACAGGTAAATACATTGCTGGCCATCCAACAATAGACGATTCTATTACTATAAGTTGTATTGTTGCAAAAGAATCAAAGTTATTTATTTTAAACGAAGTAGCTTCTCATTCTACCAGGATTCAAGGATCTATAGAGAAATCATATATAAACAATATTTTGGTTGAAGACCAAACAACAATAGAAAGGAGAGTAACAGTTGGGAGAATGTTATTAACTGGACTCTTTGCTTTTGCTTTAAAAAAGAAAACTAAAAACGAATTAGCTTATTTAGTTATAGAATGGAATGACGGTAAATTTGAACATGAAACAATATTTGAGTTTGAAGGTAAGGATTCAGTTATAAAAGCAAATAAAGCTAGAAATACATTAATAAAAATAGTAAAGTAAAAACATAATCCATAAAGTCCATTTTTAATCCTATGAGTATTCATGCTTATAGGATTTTTTATATCCAATATACATCTCTATATTTGTATCGACCAACATTTTTAATACTGATGAACACCTTGTAGGAGGAGTGCAGGTGCAAGTCCTGCCGTCAGTATTACTGTTGGTCAACCACCTCCTACTTTATTATGGCCAACAGATATAGAAACACTTCCGAAATCTACATTAACGATCTATTCTCTGTAGAAGAACATTCTCTCTGGACACGTCACAAAAACACTATGCGTCTAGTAGACGATGATCAGTATATAACACATCCTTACCACCCTACCTTATTTACACTACCCTAGTTTCGCATGTAACAGAATAAAACATAGCTTCTATCTATCATTACAATAGTAATCCCTACTGTAATGAGAAAAATTAGAAGTGAAGAAATAAGGTTTGACGTTGTCGTTAATGGAAACAAAGCGCAGCGAGAACTATATAACCTAGAAAAAGCTAATCGCGGACTTACCGAAGAAACAAAAGAGCTTCGCAGGGAAAAGGTGCGTTTAGAAAGAGCTGGAAAAAAAGAATCGGCCGACTACAAACAGACTACTAAACTCTTACGAGAGAAAAACGCTACAATAAGACAAAACAGGTCTAGAATGCAAGAACTCCAAAAGGAAATTGGAGTTACCGGGCTTACTATGGGCCAACTTCAAAGCCGTGCAAGAGCATTGAGGTTGCAATTGCGAAACATGGTGCCTGGAAGCAAACAATATATAAAGCTTGAAGGGGAGCTGAAAAAAGTAAACACACGTTTGCGCGAGCTCAGAATGAATGCTAGACATACAGAAGGTGCTTTTTCTCGATTAGCTCAAGGTTTCAACAAGTATAGTACACTTATTCTGTCACTTACAGCAGGAATGACAGGAGTTATATTTTCATTACAAAGATTTATAGACTTCAACAATAAAATATCCGATGCACAAGCAGATGTAATTAAGACTACTTCTATGACACGAAAAGAAGTAGACGAGTTAACTAAGTCCTTCTCTAACCTCAATACTCGCACCTCACAAATGGATCTTCTTGTAATTGCTAAAGAAGGTGGCCGATTAGGATTAGCCAAAGAAGAAATAGGCGAATTTGTTGAGTATGTAAATATTGCAACAATAGCATTGGCAGATGGCTTCACAGGCGGTGTCGAAGAAGTTGCGCCAGTACTAGGAAAGCTGAAGTTCTTATTCGAAGAAACAAAAGACCAAGGAGTCGCAGAAGCTTATAGCGGTATAGGATCTGCTTTAAATGAATTAGCAAAAAACGGTATTTCAACAGAAAAAAATATTGCAGCATTTGCTACACGTACTGGTGCATTGCCAGAGGCATTAAAGCCATCAGCTTCAGCAGCGTTGGCATTAGGTGCGGGATTTGAGGAAGCAGGAATTAAAGCGGAGGTAGGTTCTAGAGCTTGGGGAATTGTTTTACGCCAAGCAACTACCAACACAGAGAAGTTTGCCGAAGTAATGGGATGGACAAACGAAGAAGTTCAAAATCTATTGAATGAGGACCCAACTGAATTCATGCTTCAATTCGGAGAAAGTCTTAAAGGTGCAAGTGCAACCGAGATTGGAGAAATATTCAAATATCTTGGAGTAAATGCTGACGCTGCTACAAAATCTATAGGTGCATTAAGTGCTAATACAGATAGGTTTAGAAAATTAATGGACATTTCTAAAGTTGGTATGGAAGAAGCAACCAGTATGTTAGATGAATATGAAATTAAAAACAACAACCTCGCTGCAACCTACGAAAAAATAGCAAAATGGATGAGAGGTATATTCTTATCAGATACATTAGTTACTTGGCTTGAAGATAGTGTTAACTGGTTTGCTAAGTTTATTGGTGCTGCAGAAGATGCAGACGGAAGAGTTACTCGTTTTAGAAGAACTCTTGTATTATTCATTAAAATTTTAGCTGTTGCAATAGCAACAGTAGCTAGCTATAATGCAGGATTACGACTTACTGCATTATTCACCAATAACGCTTACCGTTCTACGCGTGCCTATATAGCTGTTAAAAAAGCGCTAGTAATAACCCAGCGACTTGTGAACTCTAGCCTATTATTAGGAAGAGCTGCGTTCTATGCACTTACAGGGCAAATTACTCGCGCTCGCGCTGCAATGGTGCTTTTCAATCGTACTGCATCAGCCAATCCATTAGGGTTATTGCTAGCAGGAATTGTAGCAGTTTA
Organism: Flavobacteriaceae bacterium; assembly: GCA_035302145.1. Taxonomy (GTDB): domain Bacteria; phylum Bacteroidota; class Bacteroidia; order Flavobacteriales; family Flavobacteriaceae; genus JAJYTI01. The sequence continues at coordinate 61,668 of DATGSX010000096.1, forward strand.
TACAGCTTTTAGAATATTTGGTAAGGAAGTAAGTCGAGCAAAACGAATACAGAACGATTTAAATGAAGCTAATATTACAGCCGAAAAGAACGTTGCTTCTAGAACTACAATGTTAAAAGCATGGCAGTCAATTGCAGAAGATGTTAATGCAAGCGAAGAAGCACGTATCGGGGCAATTAAAGAAATAAATAAAATTGTTCCTGATTACAACAAAAACCTAGACCTTTCAAAAAAGGCAATGGATAAAGGACGAATAGCAATAGATAAATATGTAGCGTCTTTAAAAAAACAAATGCAAGCAGAAGCACTTAGGGAACTCTTGGTGGAAAAACAGAAAGAAATAAGAGAAGCAGAAGCAAGAGATTCAGACGATATAGCATGGTATAGAAAAGTATTAATTGGACTTACAACTCAAGGTCTTTCAACAGAACGAACAGAACAAGTTTTTGAAGAGGTTAAGAATAAAAAAATTAGAGAACTCAATAGCGAGTATGAAGCTTTTCTAAAAGCTATTGAAGAACTTTATAAAGAAAATCCAGAGCTTATGAGTGGTGGTGATGACGATGATGATTACACACATAGAATAGGTGATCCAGATAAAGCAGAAAGAGAACTTAAAGCCCTAAACGACAAACTCTACAAAACCCTACAAGACCAACTCGCTAAGGAAAACAAGCTTATAGAAGATTCGCTAGAACAACAACTAGATGCGTTAAGAATTGCTCATGCCGATAAAATAAAACAACTAAAAGACAACCTTGAAGAAGGCGAAGAGCTTAGCGAAGAGCAGATAGCTATAAACGAAAGTATAAACAAACAAATACTTTTATCGGACGAAATATTCCAACGAGATAAAGCAGCAATTCTTCAAAAAGCTATTGCCGATGCCATAAGCGAAGAAGAAAAGGAATTCCTACGACAAAAAGGAATACGCGAAACAGCGCATCACGAAGAATTGGCTACACTTGGCAACAACCAAGAAGCACGTAAACGAGCAAAGAAAAAATATCAGGACGAAGAACTAAAGCGAGAGGAAGAATTCTTGCTCTCTATGTTAGAGAAGTACAAGAATATATTAAACGAATCGGAGTTCAATCAAATGTCATTAGACATATTGAGCGAAGAGGAAAAAGACGAAATACTTGAGCGCTTAGAAGAAGTAAGCAACAAGATTGCAAAAATACGCGGTGGTAAAGACGATGAAGATGATCCAGAAGCATCTACCGATCCTACTTATGCCGAAGGTGTAGATATATTAGGATTTACCGTTGGCCAATGGGAGCAAACCTTCGAGAATCTAGAAACAACCGAAGATAAAATACAAGCAATATCGGCGGCAGTTCAAGGCATGACAAACGCCTGGGCAATGTTCAATGAGTTTCAGAACAATAAGGATCGTCAGCGCCTTAACGAGTTTGAAAGGCATAACGAAACAATGCGCCAACAAATGGACCGTAGGCTGGAGCATGGCCTTATAAGCGAACGCCAACATCACGAAGGAATAAAACTACTAGATGAGGAACTAGCAAAACAAAAAGCAGAGTTTGAATACAATGCAGCTAAACGCCAAAAGGAGATGGCCATTGCACAAATCATGCAAAACACAGCCTTGGGTATTACATCAGCCTTAACCTCTATTCCGCCAAACTTAGTTCTTGCTGGTATTATTGGTGGTGTAGGTGCTGCACAACTTGGGGTTGCTATGTCTACTCCACTACCGGCACGTGGTTACGAAAAAGGGTTATACCCAGTACAGCGAGAGCAAGACGGCAAAATATTCAACGCTCGCTACGGTGGCCAGTCCGATTCGGGCGAAGTAGACTTCCCTACCGTATTCATGGCAGGCGAAGAAGGCAAAAGCAAACCCGAGATGATTATAAGCGGTGGCCATTACAAGCGTTTCTCACCAGAGATAAAGTCATTGTTGCATAGCGAAATAAACCGCGTACGTGGATTTGAAGATGGACTATATCCACAGGCAGATACAAGCTCAGCAGACTACGCACTGCTCAACGCTTATATAGAATCAGGAATATTGGCAAACCAAGAGTTAATAGAAATTCTTAAGAATGGAATTGAAGCCAAACTAGTTCGAAACATGAAAAACGCAAGCCAAATAGAAGAAGATTTGCGCAGGCTAAATCGAATAAAAGAAGAAAGTATAGTGAACTAACAAAACAATTAACTAATGAATTTTGTAGCAAATGAAATTTTTGATGATAACGCAGTAAACGTTATCCACAATCAAATACTAAGGTTGGAACCATCATTGGCAATAACTGGAACAGTTGGCCGAATCTTAAAGGGAGATGTGCCAATGGAAGATATATATGTGTCTGCATTGGTTTACACTAGCGATCTTGTGCAACAAAGAAAAGGTGTATTGGGAACAATAGGGGGTAAAGTTGAACAAGAATTTGGTGACTCACTACACTCATCAATGATTGTGGATAACTGCTTACAGTTAATTATCGATGGCCATTACATTGAGATTTGGAATATGCCAGGCGATTCCACCGAAATTATTAACGGAATGCGAATCCAAACTAACATACCAAACAATATATTATGAATATAAAATATAGATCAGATCAGAAGTTTTCGCTTACCGCTTATCAAGTTCACCGTCCTTTCAAGGTTACTCCTAGCTCTGTGAATGTACAAAGCTTTATTAGTGGAACTTCCACTAACATCTCAAAAACCATATCCATTGCACAAGGATATACCGACACCCAATTCATTCAACGTCAAATTAGAATTGAAGTGTCTGACAGTTGGATAGTTCCACAAGGCGAGTTTTTAAATACTACAACTGTAAATATTAATAATAGAGCAATTGTTTTATTGCCATTATTAATTGAAACGTCAGCTATGGGGTATGGATTAAGAACAGGATCGATTCGAATAACAATTAATAATAGCACTCAGTTTATTGGTAGTGCTAAAACTAATCAACCTCCATTAGAAGAAATAACGATACCTATCAATGTATTAGTCTTATCTAACAATGATGTTTATGCTCCAAATATTAGTATATCTCATTTTCAAGGAAGTTCACTTCCTACAGTAGATTATAATGTAATGGCTAATGGCATTTTTAACCTGCAAATTCCTAATGCACTTAAAGTAGTGTCAGATCATATTACTAACGAAGTGGTTACTACAGATTACACTATTTATTCTTTAAATTCAACCGATAATTTAAAGTTAAAACTAATCGACGAAAGTATAGGTCTATTTGATTACCCAATACATCTATACAACAATGCAAACGACAGTTCGGCTACCTGTCATGTAAATGTAGAGGAAGAAATGGGTTACCAAGCAATCCCAAATGAAGTTTCGTTCAAAGCAATAAAAGACTACGAGGAAGCAGAACCAGTTAAAGTAGATTTGCAAGGAGTTGGTAATTTTACCATAGAAAGTCCTAGTTGGTTAAATATTGACAAGACATCTGGAAGCCATAGCACAAGTATAGAGCTTACACCATGGAATTCTGTAAATTTCGGACCTTCGGTACTACGTGGGTCAGTCAATATTATTATGCAAGGGGTGCTTAATACACGTATCCCAGTTACATATACAATTATAAAAGGAATTGATTTAAATCTTCGTGTTTGGCGATTGGTTAATTTTATAGCCGACAATAAAATAACCACGTTATATGCACCAAACTTAGCAAAATCAGTTATAGATATCAGAGCGTTTGATGATGGTAGAATGATCGGTAATGTGGTGGAAAAAGCACATTTTAAAAATAAATCTACATTCCATATTGGTCAACATGTAAAACATTTAATTCCAAGACCAAAAGTAAACTTACAAGCAGATGAGTATTTCTATAGAAATCTTTTTGTAACCGACATTACAGCTATGAGCATTGATGCAGACGAAGAGACTATTAATTACGAGGAGTTTTACAACACTGCTTTTTGGAAGGGTCATACACCTGTACAATTTAATGACGAAGTGGGAGTACTTAAACGCAAGAATCTGTTACAACGAGTGTATAATAACAGTTATATTATCCTTAATCTTATGAGTGTTAAAGATAATGTGTTTATAGAAGTGTTTAAAAACGATACACTTATAGAACATAAATCTATAAACTCATCTACCGATGTGTTTGGATTTAAAAGCATGATAACTGGTACACCTGGCGACATTATAAGTTATAGAGTGAAGTATGGCCATCCAGCCGACGGATTGTTCTATGAATCTTCTTATGTAGTTTTCCCAGGTCCGTTACCAAACTATAAAATCAGTCACTTGCTATTCATAAACGAGTATGACACCTTAGAGTCCTTTGCTACTGCGGGGGTCAGCATCTTGGAGGTTGAAGGTGTAAGCATAGATGTTGATAGAACTTTGGATTTTAAGAGAGAAATACTCCGCCTTGATAATAAAATGAACCATAAGCTCAAAATCAATACTGGACATTGCCTCATGCAAGATAAAAATCTAGTTTATAGATTAATGAATGCGAAACAAGTGTGGTTGCATACAGAGAGTGGGGATTACATTCCTATTATTCCAAACGAATATCAGGAATCAATTGTTAGCGATGCTGAATTATATGAAGCCGATTTAGAATTTAAAATAAACACAGATGACATTCAGAATTATTCATTCTAGATTTACTATAGATTTACCTATAGACTTTACCACAAATCTTGTTAATAATATATTTCAAGATTCATTAACCTATAACTACACTTTTCCGTTTTCAGTTACCTTAACCGAGCAGGAAAATGCTGCCCTTGGTTATTTAACCGATTTATATAGTCAGAACATAAATAGCATTTACGAAGACGTTAGGTTCGAGTCATTCAACCGTGTGCAAAAGGCAGTACTGCATATCGACTCTATCAAAGGGCGTACTGTAGAGTTGCGCGTTGTGTATGGATTGGAAGGTTTCCCAAACGAAAATATAATGTTATCGGATTTACCGCTATACAAACAGGAAGTCGAAGAGCCAGAAACTATATATACAATAGCAGAATCACTTAGGGATAAAACTTATCCAGAAACAGTATATAACTTTAGTGCTTTTCATTTAGAAGAAGGTATTATAAACACAGATACAGATGAGTGGGAATTCTTTAAAGGCACGGTAAATCTTTATCGAAATAATAATTATGTACAGAATGAATACGACGCCGAAGATGATTTACAACTAAACTACAACATAATGCAACCCACTCCATATATTATGCATGTACTACATAAGGGTTTGGAAGGCACAGGTTTTGAGTTGAGCGGTGATATACTGAACGATGAAGTGTTGGAGAAAACTACGCTCATAACCTTATCGGAATACTACCACCAAATAACCGATGTAGAGAATGAAGAAATTTACATTAAAGCCGATGAGTACGATTCAGTGATAGCTGTTGTAGATTTATATTGTGAGTACACTAAAGAGATAGAATTCACATCTCTAGGTAGATATAAAATATCTGGAAACCTAATGTTGAATAAATCTGGTTGGTATTCCGGAAATGTAAATGCAAACTTTAAATTTAATAATGAAACTATAGTCGAGTATAATGTAAATGATAAGGATTATAAGTACTTTAATATAGACTTCATCGTTGATGTAACACCAGGTATCCTCGGGGAAAAATTATATTTTGAAGCATTCCAAAATGCAAGCAAATGGGGCGATGATGGGGAGTTAGTGTATGATTTTACTTTATTAGATATTACTGTTTCTAAACTTACAAGCTATGATATTGATGGTAATCCTGTTTCCACATTGCAAATCCCAAAACATATAGACCTAAGCGAATGTGTTCCAACCGTTACCTACGGTGAGTTTTTCGATGCTGTAAGAAAAGCAAGAGGTTACGCTCCTCCTATTCCTTTAGGTGATAAGTTAATTGTAAATAAACTTAAATTAGGTGATAAAGGTAGAGCGCATGATTTATCTAAATATGAGAATGAGCCAGAGCGTATAACCAACAAAACCTTAGGTTATTTGTACACTCACGGTGAAATTTTCAACGAACATGATAAAGACTATTACCCAAATGTTCTGGTTACATCTAGATCCATGGATTACAATCCAAGATATGTGCCAGAAGAAGTAATTGATTTTTTCATTAGGCTGGTCACTATGAAATTGAAAGATAAAAACAATACAAACGCCCCTTTCCTTTTTACAGATGATAATACCCAAATAGTTGTGTCCAGCTATCCGTTATCACAACAAGTGCTAAATGAATATAAGTTACAAAACATTATAGGTCTATATGAAGAGTTTAATCGAGTGGCATTAAACAGTTTAGCCTACTCCGAAGAGTTGCAGATACTTGCTAATGACCTCGTCTTCGATGAAAACTCCACTATATATATGTACTCTAGTTATCTTCTGGTTGATACTTTACAGATAACTAGAGTAAATGAAAACGTGTTTCATGTAAATCTTGAGACTCGAAAGCTCTAGTAGTAACTGTCTAAAATATTCAATTTACTAGCAATTTCTTGATTGTTTATATGCACATACTCCATTGTTTGCGAAATATCACTGTGAACTAAAAGTATTTGCAGATCTTCAACAGTCCCCCCGGCATTTAGGAAATTTGTTGCAAAAGTATGTCTAGAGGTGTGGAATGTAATGTTCTGCTTTATCTTTACTGTTCTTGCTATTTTTTTCAACTCTCTATTCACATATTGATTAGAGAGTTTTTTATCAAATAGCTTTTCACAGTTATTTATAATTTCGCGTGTACTTTCAGAAACAACTACTTTCTGTGTTTGACTTTCGTATCGTTTTGTTTTTTGTGCTACATAATAGAACTCGCCTTTAAGCACTTCTTTTCTTTTCAATTTCATTAAGTCACTAAAACGCATTCCCCAATAACAACCCAACAAAAAGTAGCCTAATACAAGCTTAACTTCTTCTGTAATAAATTTATTAAAATAATATTCTAGAAGTTTACTTACCTGTTTTTGGCTTAGATGTGATTTAGCACCACGAGTACTACCTGATTTAATATCGCGTGGATCAATATTTAATCGAATTCTATATTTTCGAGCTACATTCAAATACTTTTTAACAGCATTAAGATTGGCAGCAATAGTAGTATCAGCATTTCCTAACTTCACTAGTTTACTGCGAAAATCATCTATCCACATTTCATTTATATTGTCGAATGGGATACTGTCATTGTACATTTTCGAAAGCTTTCTTATTATAGATTTATACCTATGGTATGTTCCTTCTGTAATTTCTTCTCTTTCCCGTTCTAAGCTAGCGCGAATAAAGTCTATAAAGTTTGTTGTATATATTTTTTCTTCGAACGCTTTTTTAAAAGCTAAGTAATCCAATGTTATATTTTGCAGTCTTGCTTGAATAACAATCTCATTGGCTCTAGATTCGTTCTGAGCAATAAGGATATTCTTATCCCTATAAGCACTGCTTACCTCTCTGAATCTTCCTTTCTCAGGTATAAAGTATTTGGACTTCCCGTATATTTTCAGTCCAATTCTAGTCATGCCATTTGCAGATATACGCAACATGACTTGTTGTTCTCCATCCTTATTTATATAAGAATGAAGTATAAATTTTAATCGTATCGACACAGCTCTTTTTTTTGTGTCAAGATCTGTGCAAGAATTTAATAATGTTCCCATTTTACTAGTTATATGTGTAGTTGCAAGCAGGTGGCATGCTTACAACTACACAACTAGTGATATGCGTTAGTAAAGAAACGATGCATTAGTGATCGCGGGAGGATTCGAACCTCCGACCGTCTCCTTAGAAGGGAGATGCTCTATCCAGCTGAGCTACGCGACCAAAATTCTTCCTTCTCAGGATTATGGTTGCAAATATAAAGGTTAAATTATCAATACCACAAGAAATAACAGACATTTTTACACAAAGAACCTTTTACAAACTGCAACTTGCTAGCTTACACAAACTTAGGCTTGAAATTATTTTTTACTTTTCAAGATTTCATTCTGCTGTTGGAGTAACTTCTCTATGTTGGCTAAGAGTTGTGACTCATCTGAAACCACCGGCTTTTCTTTTACCTCTGGTTTTTCTTCCACTACGGGTTTCGGTTGGGGCAATGGTTTTTTATCATGCGTTACTGCACCTACTATCGCTTCCTTGATTTTATCAGTTTCCTCACGGACTCTACTTTCGTTAGCTTTTTCTCTTATTGTGTTAAAAAACTTAATAAAAATAAAGACAGTAAATGCAATAATCAGAAAATCGATTAACGATTCGATTAACGCTCCGTATTCCACAGCAACTTCGCCTACTCCCTCGGATTCGTGGCGGAGGATATATTTTCTGTCAGAGATATGCACGCCATCGGTCATAACCGATAAGGGCGGCATAATCACCTGTTTTACCATGGTATTTACTACTTTATTAAAAGCGGTACCAATGATAATACCTACTGCCATATCGAGCATATTACCCTTTATAGCAAACTCTTTAAACTCCTTGAGTATGGAGGTTTTTGATTTCTTCTTATTATTACTCATTCAATTTATGCTTATTCGTCAAATAATTTAGTTTGACATACTTCATCGTCTTTTTTAGAAGAATCTTTAGCGGCTTTAACCGACTGATCGTTTTCTTCTTCTTCTATCTCCTCTTCTTTTACAGGTGGTTCAAGCGGATCCAAAGCATTTATTTCCAACACTTTGTCTCTTGTCAACTGATTCCCTAAGGTTTGAATACCTCTAATAACAATGAACTCTTCTAAGTTTATTTCTAAATTTTCTTTTCGATCTTTATTTCGTTCTTTAACAAAGACTACCTCCGCCATCGGACGGTAATCGGTGAACACTATTTCCAAGTAAGATTTAGCATGATCGGTTATAATTTTCTCTTCTCTATCTGGATTTTCAACCAAGAAACGTTTCACATAGAACAGCTCTCTTTCCCCATCCCAATAGATTATGGAAATCGGCTTTTCTGGCTCCCATTTTTCCAGGACTACTATATTGTCTTCAAAATGTAGCGTCATCTCTGGAATCACGGTGCGTAACATACCGTCGCTGTTGATTATAAGCAGTCGGTCGTCGCTGGTAAATTCTCCTAGCAACTCCCCTCTATCATCTACATTCAATCGGCGAACTGTTTCGTCGAACCAAATCTTCCTTGGTTTTAAGGTGGATAAGCCTTCTTCTTTCAGTTCTATTTTTCTAACTGGATGGCGGCTGGCGATGTTTCCTTTTGCATTTCGTCCACGAACATCTAGTTCGGCAAAGTCTAAGTCGTATTTTAAACGCTTTAATTTTGCTTTCTGTCGTAAATGAATGGTTACAAGCTCTGCCTCGCCGTTCGGATTGGCCGTAAAGTACAACACCTTACTTCCTTTAGTTCCTGCTGTCAAGTCATATTCTCTATCGCGTATGGCAGCTTTAACCGCAAAACGCTTCACATAACTTCTTCCAGCTTTCCCATCTCTATAAATCATATTGTAGATGGTACGTTCATCGCCACGGGTAAAGATACCTACGTGAATAATGTTTTTTCCGATAAACGTCTTTGAATCCACTTTGGTTACCATCATCTTTCCGTCTTCGGTAAAGGCAATGATATCGTCTATCTCGCTACAATCCAAAACGTACTCGTCTCTACGCATGCTGGTACCTATAAACCCTTCTTCTCTATTCACATAGAGCTTCGTGTTTCTTATCACCACTTGTGTAGCTTCGATATCTTCGAATACGCGGATTTCTGATTTACGCTCGCGTCCTTCGCCGTATTTCTTTTTTAACTTCTTAAAGTAGTCAATGGCGTAGTCGGTTAGGTTTGCCAAATGGTGTTTTACTTTAGCAATTTCTCCTTCTAATGCCTCTATACGCTGTTGTGCTTTGTCTATATCGAATTTAGAGATTCGCTTAATGCGGATTTCGGTTAGTCGTACAATATCCTCTTCGGTTACTTCTCGCTTTAAGTGTTTTATATGTGGTTGTAAACCTTTATCAATAGCAGATAACACTCCTTCCCAGGTAGTTTCTTCTTCGATATCGTGGTAGATTCTATTCTCAATAAATATTCGCTCTAAAGAAGCAAAATGCCATCTATCTTCTAATTCTCCTAAATGGAATTCTAGCTCTTGTTTGAGTAGGTCCACCGTTCTATCGGTAGAGTGACGTAACATTTCGCTTACGCCGATGAAGAGTGGTTTATTATCTTCAATCACACAAGCTAATGGGGATATAGACACTTCACAATTAGTAAAAGCATATAAAGCGTCGATGGTTTTATCTGGCGAGATATCATTCGGTAAGTGAACGAGCACCTCCACATCGGCCGCTGTGTTATCTTCTATCCTTCTAATTTTTATACTTCCTCTTTCATTGGCCCTTAAAATGGAATCGATTAAGCTCCCTGTGGTAGTTCCATAAGGGATCTCTGAAATACGTAAAGTTTTTCTATCGTCTATATGGATTTTAGCTCGACAACGAATGCGTCCACCACGTAACCCATCGTTATATTCTGAGACGTCGATAATGCCTCCCGTTTGAAAATCCGGATACAGCTCAAACCTTCTACCTTCTAAATGTCGGATGGAAGCATCTATAAGCTCGTTGAAATTGTGTGGTAAAATTCTGGTCGATAAACCTACTGCAATTCCTTCGGCGCCTTGTGCAAGGAGCAATGGGAACTTAACCGGTAAATTTATCGGCTCTTTTCGTCGGCCATCATAGGTAGCTTGCCATTCGGTAATTTTCGGTTCGAAAAGCACTTCTAAAGCAAATTTAGACAGTCGGGCCTCAATATATCTTGGTGCAGCTGCGCTATCTCCGGTAAGGATATTTCCCCAGTTTCCTTGCATATCTATCAGCAAGTCTTTCTGTCCGATTTGCACCATAGCATCGCCAATACTCGCGTCGCCATGTGGGTGGTACTGCATGGTATGTCCTACCAAGTTAGCTACTTTGTTATACCTTCCATCGTCCAAATCGCGCATAGACTGCATAATGCGTCGCTGCACAGGCTTAAACCCATCTTCTATGGCAGGTACGGCACGTTCTAGTATTACATAGGAAGCATAATCTAAAAACCAATCTTTATACATCCCCGAAACGCGCTTAATACTCTCTCCATCATCCGGCATTTGCGATTCATTCGATTCAAGTTGGTCGTTATCCAATGTATTGTCACTCATATATAAATACTGTTATTTTTATAAAATAATTTAAAAGAAGGATGCTTAATTTTTCAACTCTTCGATGGTATCTAATTCCACTCTTAGATTATCGATGATGAACTCTTGTCGTTCTGGTGTGTTTTTCCCCATATAGAATTTCAGCAAAGACTCCAATTGTAGGGCTTTATCTAGCATAACTGGATCCAAGCGTATAGAATCTCCAATGAAGTTCTTAAACTCATCTGGAGAAATCTCACCCAATCCTTTAAATCGAGTAATTTCCGGATTTGGTTGCAACTTTTCTATTGCCTCTAAACGCTCATCGTTGGTGTAGCAATAAATAGTTTCCTTTTTGTTACGCACTCGGAATAGTGGGGTTTGTAGAATATATACGTGGCCTTCTTTTATAAGCTCTGGGAAGAACTGTAGGAAGAAGGTAATGATTAGCAATCGAATGTGCATTCCGTCAACATCCGCATCCGTAGCGATTACTACATTGTTATATCGTAAGTTTTCTAAGGAATCTTCAATGTTCAATGCCGCTTGCAACAAGTTGAACTCTTCGTTTTCGTACACGATTTTCTTGGTCATCCCGTACGTGTTCAGTGGCTTTCCACGCAAAGAGAATACCGCTTGGGTGTTAACGTCCCTACTCTTGGTAATACTACCACTTGCTGAATCCCCTTCCGTAATAAACAAAGTAGATTCCAAACGTCTTTCGTGCTTCATATCGTCCAGGTGTACTCTACAATCTCTTAGCTTCTTATTGTGAAGGCTAGCCGATCTTGCGCGTTCACGAGCAAGTTTACGTACGCCCGTAAGTTCTTTACGCTCTCGTTCTGCTTGTAGGATTTTCCCTTGGATTTTCTCGGCAACTTCCGGATTCTTATGCAAGAAGTTGTCCAAGTTAGTTTTTACAAAATCGTTTATATACGTACGTACGGTAGGTAAATCTCCTCCCATATCGGTAGAACCTAATTTGGTTTTGGTCTGGCTTTCAAACACCGGCTCCATCACCTTGATACTAATAGCGGCAACTATAGATTTTCTAACATCGCTCGCATCGTAATTCTTATCATAAAACTCACGGAAGGTACGCACTATAGCCTCTCTAAATGCAGCTAAGTGAGTTCCACCTTGGGTGGTATGCTGTCCGTTAACAAAGCTGTAATACTCTTCGTTGTATTGGGTTTTATTGTAGGTGATTGCTACTTCTATGTCCTCCCCACGTAGGTGAATGATAGGATGTAACATCTCCTCTTCATTCATATTGTCTTTCAATAGGTCTTTCAACCCATCTTTAGAGGTGAACTTTTCGCCGTTAAAATCTATGGTAAGTCCAGGATTCAAATACGCATAATTGCGTAACATCTTCTCTACGTATTCCTTGCGGTACTTATAGTTTTTAAAGATGGTTTCATCTGGCGTAAAGATTACGCGGGTACCTTTTCTTCTACTCGTTTCTTGAATTTCACTATCCTCCTTTAGCTCTCCTAGGCTAAACTCGGCTTCTTTTAGTTGCTTATCGCGAACCGACTCTACTTTAAAGTAAGTGGATAGTGCGTTTACGGCTTTGGTACCTACTCCATTTAATCCTACCGATTTTTTAAATGCGCGGGAATCGTATTTTCCACCTGTATTCATTTTAGACACTACGTCTACCACTTTTCCTAACGGAATACCACGACCATAATCGCGTACGCTTACTATGTTGTCTTTAATACGTACTTCGATTGTCTTTCCAGCCCCCATAACAAATTCGTCTATGGAGTTGTCAATTACTTCTTTTAATAATATGTAAATCCCATCATCCGAAGAAGACCCATCGCCTAGTTTCCCGATATACATTCCTGGACGCATTCGGATATGTTCTTTCCAATCTAGTGAACGAATATTGTCTTCGGTATACTGTGTGTTTCCCATAAATAATTTTGTGGTTTTTTATTCTTTTCGGTTTCCCGATTGATCGCCTTACTTACCATTAAGATGCGTTTCAATCGCTAGTACCAGTATGTTGTGTATACTTCCAAACATACGGATATATTGTAGGTTCTGCAAGTAAAGCTTATACCGTGTAAATGTACGGTTTATTTTAAATAAGCCTCTTCTCTTTTATAATTAGGATTTATAATATTTTTTGTACATTTATTCCTATGGAATATATTGATTATTATAAGATTTTAGGCGTTGCTAAATCGGCCACGCAAGCCGATATTAAGAAGGCGTACCGAAAATTAGCTAGAAAATATCACCCCGACGTCAATCCAAATGACGCCGAGGCAGAAGCGAAGTTTAAGGAATTAAGCGAAGCATACGAAGTGCTTAACGACCCAGAAAAACGTAAAAAATACGATGAGTACGGTGAGAACTGGGAGCACGCAGAGGCTTTCGAACAAGCCAGACAACAACAGCAGCAACAAGGCGGAAGAAGAACCTATACCTATAGCGGACAAGGTGGTCCTGATTTTGGTGGGGGTGATTTCTCTGACTTTTTTGAGTCGATGTTTGGCGGTGCAGCTGGCGGAGCTTCAGGATTTGGTGGAAGACCCCGCTCGTTCCGAGGTGCAGATTATCAAGCACAGCTAAACTTACAGCTAACCGATATTCTAGAATCGCATAAACGCACCATCGATTTAGGGGATAAAAAAATTAGAATTACTATACCCGCGGGTGTCGAGGACGGACAAACCATTCGCATTCCTGGCTATGGCGCCCCTGGTCCGAACAACGGTCCGAAAGGCGATTTGTACATCACCTTCCACCTTCACAATAACACTCAGTTTAAACGAGATGGTATAGATCTTCATGCTACTATAGACCTTCCACTCTACACTGCTATTTTAGGTGGAGAGCTTATGGTCGACACGTTGACCGGGAAGGTAAAGCTTACCATTAAGCCTGAAACGCAAAATGGAACTAAGGTGAGATTAAGAGGAAAAGGCTTGCCTAAGTACAAGAGCGAAACAAAACATGGGGATTTATTCATCACCTATCAAATCATAATGCCAACCAATCTATCGGCTAAGGAGAAAGAGTTATTCAAAGAATTACAAAAATTGAGAACGTCATGAAAGAAGAGTCCTACATATTAATCCAGCATTTTTGCGAAACCACCTCGGTAGATCCTGAATTTATAGAGCAGTTATTGGAATATGGTCTTATACAACATGTAGTGCAAGACAACGAACCTGCTGTACATCAAGAAGAGTTACCTGTTTTAGAACGCATGGTGCGCCTGCACTATGATTTAGATATAAACTTAGAGGGCTTACAGGTAATCGCCCATATGCGACAAAAAATGATTCGAATGCAGAAGGAAATGCTAGAATTAGAACGAAAGCTAAAGCGATTCGAATAATTTTAAAATATTTTATTTTTATTTTTTCACGAACACCATCGCCCTATCGAATTAACACTCAATAACTTGCAAGCAACCTAGGCTACAAAACACTTGCCAGCAATTAAGATTATTAAAAGAATGAGTGGAATTTGTTTGGGATAATCAAAAAAGCGTTTTATATTTGCCCCAGTTATGCAGAGAGCTACGGCTCCTAAGCAGCGTAACGGAGGAATGGCAGAGCGGTCGAATGCGGCGGTCTTGAAAACCGTTGAGGGTCACACCTCCGGGGGTTCGAATCCCTCTTCCTCCGCAGAAAACCCTGTAAATCGTTGATTTACAGGGTTTTATTTTTTCAGGTGCGAATTTAGGTGTGAATAGTAAAGTATTTATATGACATTCACCTTATAAATGAACTTATTATTCATCTTCCATTTTTTCGTTAATTAAAGTCGCTGTAATCAATGTAGCATTCTTAATTAGAATGAAATTTCTGTCATATTGTGCATCGTCTACCTCAAATTTACCATAATGGACTAAATTGTCTCTTATCTCTTTTAAAAGATCAAAAACAGCTCGTTCAACATTTCCTCTATACGTAACATCTATTTTTTCATTCAATATTTCCTTTCTTAAAAAATCAGTTGCATTTTTTACAGAAGGTCGAATTTCAAAATTATAACTGTTAGACCTGATATAATCTTGCTCAATTAATTCCACAATCTCCTCCCTACAAATCTCCGCCAAATTAGTTTGCTTCGAAAGCAAATCAAGATTGAATTTACCTTTAAATTTTTTCTTACAGAAACTTTCAATATAAGCGAAATTATCTCGAAAATCATTCCTGTATTTCTTAAGTTCTTCTGTTTCTTTTTCTCTAAATCTCTTCATCTAAATCCTCATTTATCTCATTCAAATATTTCTTCAAATCTATGGCTGGAACAGTTCCAATTGCTTGTTGTAGATATCGTGTTAATTGCATAAAAAATGTAACTAACGAATTTTCAGGCTTGCTAAACTCCAAACTTTTAAAAACCCGCCTGTCATAATAATCTAGATAACGCTTTTCAAATTCTTTCTCATTAGTATCCTCCTCTCCTTCATAATCAACCACAAAACTTCCATAATCTGCTATACACCCAAAGTCGATACTAAATAATCCTTTTTGATTTTTAATGTGCTCCTCTATTTTGTTATTATTCTTATGAGTGAAACTATTCGTACTGCATAGGATACCACCAACAATTTTAGTAAGAGGCCTTGCCTTTATAGGATTACCAGAATTAATCATATCTGTACTGGTTCGTGTAAGTTTCCGAACACTTTCGATTTTATTTGCTGCATATTCGATATATGTCTGCCCGGCAGCAGTGCCTTTAATATCCGGTTTTACTTCAAATACAGCATACACACCTTCTGCAGGTATATAATGGAAGCCATTTTGAGAGAAAATAAAAGGTGTAAACCAATTATCATAAATCACTATGTCTATTTGATGACTTGTATTCCCTTTATGGTCTATTATTATAGCTTTATCAACGCTATATCGATTCGGTAGATATTTTCTCAACCACTCTATCCAAGCATTTTCAAGTGAATCACCTTTAGACCCTGGATGAGTTATAAATTCCCTATTAGTATTTAATTGAGCAAGCATCTGATTCTGAAGCCCACTAAATAATCCTTTTAACTCTATTTTTTTACTCATATTTTATTAACTTATTTTCCTTAAATAAATAAAACTGATACTCCTTAACCATTTTCTCAGTTACTGCCAAAATCAACAGTACCGGATTTTCTATCAATATTGTTTCTTCGCTCACTATCTCTTTCATAGCATTAATATCGTCTTTGCTATAAAATGTAGAACCATCAGGATGAGAATGCCATTCACCTACATAATGCAATCCTTTATTGTTATAAGCCTCTCTAAATTCATCTTCAACCCCTAATGACAAACGATAAAATTTTGTTGGTGTACCATTATATTTTTCAGGCAAAATGATATCCTCTACGAACACTCTTTTATTATCTTCAGAATATTTACCTAATAAAAAACCACCAAATTCATCTAGGTAATGCCCCAACACATACTTTCCAATCTCATCTAATAAAGATTTTGATATCTCCAACTCTAAACCTGTTCCTTTATTTATATAAGTCAAAACTCATCCAATTTAAGAGCCCCATCATTGTTGCTTATGACAAAATTATTCTTTGCCTTACCCCGATCATACAATCTGTTAATATGATTTAATGCATATTGAACCAAGACATTTATATCATTATAATTTGCTTTAAACGTTGGATTCCAGCACCCAGTGGGTTCATATAGATCTTCGGTATCATTTTGTAGAACGTTAGAAAACTGATTATTGACAAAATCATAGATGTTAGTAAAAGCACACACCATTTCTTTCGCGTGATTCGTAATCGACATATTTAGCAAACCAACTTCCAATCCAATTGCATCAAGTACATACATCAAATCATTATCAGTAGAGCAATCAATAATTAAATCATATTTATTTACAACTTCTTGCAAACTCTTTTTATGGGGCCCTAATTGATAAAAAGATTTGATAATCTCTTCGAATAAATCACTCCGAATACAACCTACATCAACATAGGGTGAAATTCCAGCAAGGATTCTTTTTAGTTCTTCCGTTTTCGCAGAAATCCCACTAAAAAAATCATATTCCGAACGACATACATTTTCTGGTTCTTTTACGTCATAATCTATTAAATCAATATATCTGCACCCCACTCTTGTCAATGTTTTCGCCACTATACTACCTACCGCTCCTATCCCAATAATTAGAATTTTCCTTTGAGTAATTTCTTCAGAAAACACCCCTCGGCCAAAAAAGTATTTATACGATACATTTCTCGTCAATCCCCATTGGATTTTTTCTGATATTAGTTCGCCAGTCCATTTGCCCGTTTTCTTCCCATCTTTTTTTATTGGAATACCTCTCAAAGGAAATTTACCTATTTCCAGCAACGCAGTCTGCCAATGAGATTCATTTTTATTAATTCGGTATCCAAGTAACAGAGGAACTATCCTGCCCCTACTGCGTTTAAGATTATCTTTTTCAAAATGATGTAAAAACTCCAAAAAATCTGTCGGAAGATCCAGCTCTTCCAAATTCTTTAAGGCAAATTTCCCATAACTTGCCGGCGGTTCATTCAAAAAATAGTAAACACCTCTGTTCGTAATTTTAGAATTGTCGTACAATTTACTCCACGAAAGTTTCTTTTCTATTCCACTACTTGAAATGAACTTTTTGATAAAATAATTTTCAATTTTTTTATTTTTATAAACACCTCGGTTTAGAGATGAAAGCTCTACCCAGCCAAAATCACCAATAGGTATTTGGCCATAAGTTTCATTAAATAAAAACGAAAAATATTGGTCATCTATGGATGAATACTCAACAAGAATATGTTCATAATTCAAATCCTTTTGCTCCTTCAAATAATACCGAACAATCCATTCCCGAAGAGACTCAAAATCAATTCTAATTTTTTCCTTTAAGTTCGTAGAGTGAGAAGTATGAATACATATATTCCCCGATTCCATTACGTGGTTGTATGAAATCAAATCTTCATTATAAAAGGTAATAGATTCTTGCTCGTAATTCTTCAAAGGATAAACAGGACTGATTTTGAAATTGAACAACAATGCTTCATCAAGTTCTTCAAAATTAATAGCCACCTCTCCGTTAATGAAGATGCCGTCCTGTTCAATCCAATTTAGTTCTTCAACAAAAGGAATATTTTGAATTGTATCCCTAACGTCCTTTAATCTCTTATCATCCAAATCGTTGACCTTTTTTAGGAATTGATATTCCGGCCGTGCCTCCTTTTAATCTATAACTATTATCCTCTGAACTATTATTCTTATCTTCCCCAAATTTTTTATTTTTAGGAAAATAGGTCTTTAAATTCTCGGAATTATCTTCTATCCTTTCTATCATATTTTTCATTTTATCTGAAAGTTGTTCCTTTTGCCATTCATCCAGTGAGTCCATTAAATTATTATTGGAGTTACCTGGGTCAATAAGATTAAATCCATCTTTAACTACATTTTCTTTTATGTAAGTCATTACAACTTTTAACCTATCCCATAAATCTCCTGTTATTTCGGTTTTATCAAATGCTTTAATAGTAAACAATTCAAATAGAAAGGATTTGTAATCTTCTCCATTGGTGGATTTCCAAATTTTTAATAATCGGATAACCTCTCGGGCTTCCGATTTTCCCTTAATGTGATTTATTTGAGATTGAATATTGGTTTTTTGATATGAACCTTTCTCATACCCCCATAAATCTTCATTAAAATATATATGCAGGTCTTTCGAAGTAAGATAGTCGTCATCGTTTAATTCACGTCCTGGGACAACATCTATATCAATCCTGTCTCCTTCAGCATCGGAGTAGAAAATAACACCAATTGAAACTTTTTGTTTTCGAACTTCTGCTTTACCCGAGTCTTGATATTTCTCCTTGAGAAAATCATACACTTCATCAAACATTTCTTTTATAGTCGAAAAAGAATCTCGTTTAAAGGGAACAACTAAATCTAAATCAAATTTTGTGTTTATTGCGGTGTGTTTCGCAAATGACCCTGAATTAAAAGGATTATAGGCTTTAGAATTAAATTTCTCTTTTAAATCTTCCTTTATTTCATCTCTTCTTGTCTTATATTTTTTAACAAGGTCTTCAATATGCCTCATTTTATAGGTTTCTAAGGCATCCTCTAAGTAAGTACTTTTTTCCATAAGCAATTAATTGTTTTTTAAGCGTTAATATTCACTTAAAAAAGTAAATCAACTTCTATGCCAATGAAATAAATTGCTTATATTCTTCATTATCTGTCATTTTGGCACATTTTACTTTGAAGCACCTATCACGAAAAAAATTAATTCTGGTTGTTTTTCACCAAGTTGTTAAAAAACATCTTATAATCTTACCAGAATTAAGATTGTCAATTCTTGAAACAATATGATTTGACTTTATTAAATGAGTTAGTTTTGAGAGATAGGTTGATGGAAACTGGCATTTTAAAACTCTTCTTCGAAAACTAATTTCTATATTCTGGAGTAAACTAAAGTGTAATTAAAATCATCTTACCTTTCACTTGTCGATTTTCTGGAGTTTCTCTTATTTATTTTTTCATTAAAAAACTCCGTCAAAATCAAAGTAATAAACTGATTTGAATATATCGTGGCAACCTCAATTCCATTTTTTATATATCCAACCCTTTCTTTTCGATACTTTTTAACCTGATAATCGATAAGAAATTTAGGACTCATTCTTTTATATTCCTCATCAAGTTCGAGTCCAAACTTTTCATACAAATTGTAAATCATTAATTCTGACTTCAATTCTTCATTTTTAGAATCTTGGAAATAGGCTCTATGGGTATTTAAATGTCTAAGTTTTATTAAACTTTCGAATGATTTGTAATAATTATCGATAATAATTTTTGCCGGGGATTTTTGAATTTTTTTATAGTTCTTTAAATTATTCCAATTACAATCTCTTTCGTCCAAACCTATTTCGTAAAATTCATTTAACCAGAGTTTTTTCACTTCTAAAAGAGTGTGGATTTTATGAATAAACACCTCGAAATGATATTTGATATAATCCAGTTGGTCTATATCATTTTTTTGATAATATTCTTTAAGCGGAAATCGTCTAATGAACACAGCTGTCTTCTCCAAATCGGCTAACAATCCATCTATCTTGCTCATATAATTCAACATTTGTGACGCTTCCTTTGCATCTTTCGAAAGTAGATGATAATTATTTTGGTCTAATTTAAATTCGGGATGTTTAGTAGCTGTCTTTTTTAATTTTTGGTAATATTCAAGAAAATATTTTCTCAATTCCAAATCTGAAACATTTTCATTCCCCATAGACTTATTGCTCATTACGTAGTTTAAATCTTAATATGATATAAGTTTCCCTGTTTAATATTAATACTGGAGAAGGAATTTTCATTTTTAAGGTAAGTTCAATATAATTCTTATTCGTGATGCTAATGCTTATCAAATAAAATAAGATCATCCACTATTTTGTGTAAAACAAGAATGAATATTTTTATTAGAGCATTATAATCGAATTCTTGCCTTTCTTCCGACTCAGAATTAGAACCGTGTAAATATTTATTTCGTAGTTCATACCCATTCGTGAATTGCTTTTTATTTAAATAAAAGTTTAAATAGGCAACTTCATTTTCTGTAAATAAAGTGCTTTTAAATTCAACGATTCCCTCCTTTTCATATTTATTTAATAGGCTCAATTCTATCTCAGTTAGATAAAAGCTACTTATCACTTTTTGATGATACAAACACAGAAAAATTATTTTAACTGATATTTCTATCCTTAAATACTCATATTTATCTAAAAACAAGATATCGTTATCGATTAAAAATTGAACAGCAGGTTTTTGATGAGCTTCAAAATCCTCTATTCTTAAATCCTCCTTATCAAGCATCTCACATAAATCACGATGATTAGATTCTTTATTTTTCACATAAAGAAGAGTAGATTGTGAAGAGCACAGGAGCTCACTTATATTTTTATATTTATTTCCTTTTCCATACGCATATTTTTTTAGATTCCTGCTTTTCACCTGGCTAAATGAAATAGGTTTAGATTGAAATTGAATAAATTCCATATCAATTTCACCTTTCTCCACAAACATATTATACTGTTTCATTAAGGAATCCAATTCAGGAGCAAGTGAGCGAAATTTTTCCCAAGGTTTTCCAGTATTTGAAGGGAAATTTAATCTAAAATTCAACCCGAAATGTTTAGGTAAGAACTCCTCTACAACCATTTTCAACACTTCTTCAACCTCTATTTTATGATATCTTAAAAAAGATCGGTATATCCAAAGCTGACGATCCGACAACATTTCATTTTGAATGAATTCTGGATTTTTAGGATACTCATTATTAGAACGGATCCCAAAAAATCGAGACAGCCAATTCTGAGATTCTTTGTAGACTAAATTAATACAACCCTGGAAATTTAAATAATTAAACAGCCCTCTGAAATTATAAAAAACAGATTTAAAATCAAGTGTGGTTTTTAGGTATAATCCCCCATAAGTATATTTTGTTAGCGAATGAGGCTTGTTATATTCGACAACTTTAGGCTCAACTTGATTCTTATCAATCCCTACTTCAACTCTAATAGGAATACCTTTATATTTTTCAAAAAATTCTTGATGAACCTTTTCTCGTCTTTTAAACACCTTAAATCGAGTTTCATCCTTTAAATTTAATTGAGTAGAATTCAGAATAAGATCCAGATAATTTAGATTGTCTTCGTTTATAGTCAAATAAGTCTCCACTAAATTATTCATCATATCATCTGAAAAGGATTTTGGCAGAAAAAAATCCTTCCGATTAGCTGTATTACTCTCCTTCTGATTTAAAATATATTCCAGTGTTTTAGGATTACTCTTAATATATTCATTGATTTGGGCTGAATATTTCTCAACAAGCTTTCTGAATTGACAAACCTCCTGAAAAACAGTTTTGTGAGTATTTAATAATTTTCCAATAACTGTTCCTTTTATCTGGTTTTGCCTGTTATAGTTATTAAACAGTTGCCAAAAACTCTTTCTATAACGATAATCTATCTTTTCGAATACATCGTAGATATTATCATTATCCACCGATACGATAAAATCGGTTATTCTCTTACTATAATTCTCTATAGATTTTTTAATATTCAAATATTCAGCATCAGTCCATTCTTTCAACCTATGCCCATTGTCTATTATTTGCTGAATATTGTATAATTCTAAAACATCATTAGGCTCAAGCACTGACTCTATGTCGAACTCGTGAATGAAGCCTTTCATTCTTTTTAGATTAATAATATTGGTTGCATCATTATTACCATAAAAAATTATTCTATTTAATGCTTTTCGAGCCATTTTTATATAAACTTAAGGTTTCGCTTTCCTATGAAACGACTATTCCTCCATCGGTTTAATCATCTCCTCAATAAACTCAACTTCTTCAGCCGTAAGACCATACTTCTCATATAATTGAGCATCGATTTCTGGAATAGATTTGTTCCAATCTATATCTGAATCAGATGTAAAGTTTTGAAGAGGGACAAATCTGTAGGTTTTGGATGTCGCATCTTGACTTGCTTTCCCAACGCTATGCTGAAACCTCGCAAATTTAGTCTTAAAATATTTTCCCAAATTTGAAGCGGATACTTCGTTTAAATCTAATTCAGCCCCTACGACCATATATGATTCAGTGCATATTGTGTTAGGCTCTCCGGTAAATGTATTTAAATTATCATCATTAAGTTCTGTGCCAATATTATTTGCTCTTGGCGTAAATACTTTGAACTTATCTATCCAATCAGTGTTTTTAGAAATAAATTCTCTCTCTACGAACCCTTTTTGTTTCCCTCTTCCATAACACACAACTGGGTTTTCAAGATCAGTATCAGTTTCATTAAACCTTTCATCTTTAGTGAAGTACCCCCTAAAACCAAAAGGTCTCAGAGATGACACATTATCTTCAAAAGAAGTAAAACATCTATAGCCTCTTATTTTATTCAAAATTTCAATAGCCTTATAATGACGAATTAAAATTTTTGACCCCTTGGTTTTTAAACTTCTTCTATAAGCCGTTGGACTTAAACTATCTTTATATGTGAACATCTCAGTCAGGTCTTTCGAATTGTCGTACTGTTTATTCCATAGAAAAAAACAAATTCCACCTCTAAGATTAATATTTGGGAATATTAGCTCTGGTTTCAAAAAATCGTGTAATTCAGATATTCGATTATCATTCAACATACTCTTCCTAAATTCATTTAACCCTCGACCTCCAGCATACCATCTCGTAGGCATAATCATACTAATAAAGGATGGTTCAAGTCTCTTAGCTATATTTACAAAATTATGGTATATTGGTCGGGCACTTGCTTGAGCTCCTCCATCGCTAACCTGATACGGCGGGTTACCTACAATTACATCAAAATTCATATCCTTATTGTCTATTAGTATAGTATTATCTTTAATTAATTCGTTTTCTTCAAGCAAGTCATAAGCAGTATAATTTGACTCGATATTAGTTATATCCAATTCAAGCAATTTGTACACTTTCCTGGTAAACTCAAATGCTGTTTTGGAAGTTGGTATTGAATAAAAATTATCTGCTATTTGTTTACCATATTTTTTATAAACTGCATACACAAACTCCCCTTGTTTAGAAGCTATGTCTAAGATATTAGCATCATTAGTAAACGCTTCTTCCGGTATTGCATCAATCATTTTACCGGTTACAAGCTCCGGCGTTACAATTTCAGAATCAGATAATCGACTAAACTTCTTCATAGCATTGCTTGCTCTATCTATTGGAGATAATGCAACATCATTTGCTAATGAATTTATATTATAGATTTTATAATCCAACTCACTTAAAACAAATGGGTTTATATGTTTCTGAAATAGCTTCAATACCTCTATTTCAAGATCTAAATTTGATGCTATCCGTTTATTTTCTTCATTAAAGTTTAAAGAATCAATTATTTCTTGAAGTGATTTTACTTTATCATCGGTTAGAAAAGAGAAAAAGAGTATTCTCGCATAGTACATAGCGAATTTTCCCTTATAATCCTTTTTTTCATCCTCGTCTAAATTTTGAGGCTTTCTACTTTCTTCTTTATCTTCATCATTATCAGGTTTATCTTCAGTTTCGATATCATCACCTTCTCCATCTGTTGGAGTAATCTCAAAGCCTAATTTTGAACCAATTTTATTTTGTTTGTCGATTACTAATTTTATGGCTTCAATATCAAGTAAAGAATAATCTATGGATATTGAAGTTGCCTCATCCAATACGCTTCTTTCACTGGAATATTCTCGAATCGCATCTAATATATCAACAGGCTCAACTTCAACAATCTTCTTATTATTAATGACGATAATTGGAGAGATTCGTAATTCTTTTTCTATTCTTTCCTCTAATTTGTCATTTCCGTTAGACTCTGTATTTACGTTATAAATTTGAGATTTCTGTTCTTGCATTCTGAACATCCGATTAGGATTGAAATCAACCAACAAAGTCTGAGGTTTCATATTGTATTTTACCGTGTCTCCATTTGGTTCCTTGTAAGTTTTGATGTATTGACTTTGTAAACGAAATATTGCTTGATCATACTCTTGCGGAGAGGCCGTATCTTTTAAATATAGCATTGTGTCCCATTGAGGCACCGTACTTCCCGTAAGCATTCTGTTTACTGTTAGGGTTATGGTTTTCTTGCCTTCCTTTTCGTATTCTTCAATCTTAGCTTTAACCGATTGTGTGTCTTTATATAGTTTTTCATTCTCTACTCCGGAAATATTAATTACTTCGTAGGAATTCAAATTTTTAAAATCAATCTTTTTCAGCAATTCTTCAAAAGCATCACAGGATGCTCGATATGGCAAAACACAAACAATATGACGGCACATTTCACCTTCTTTTAATTTATCATAGTCTAAAAAGCCCAATAAATTTTCATCTTCCTGTGAACCATCAATAACCTTTAAAAGGTCAATTATTTCCCTTTCGTGTATAAATTCTTTGTGAAGCTCAGTCTTAGTGTCTTTAAGTATGGATTTAGGTTTTAGTAATTCAGAAAATGCATACGTTACTCCTAATTTTTTAAGTTCTTCCATTTTCTTTCTGGAAGATTCATTTGGATTAAAAGCAAACCTTATCATCTGAGGAAAACCATAATAAGGGTTTTCCCACTCTTTTATGTCATCTTCCATTAAGTGCTTTTCATTCCATTCCTCTTGATCTTCAGCAATATTAGTGAATTGATAAAAAGCGATTATATCCTCATCTGTAAATTCACTATTCATCAAGATTCGATAAGGAGTTCCTGAAAGATGTATGCGAATTTTTGAATTAATAATTTTCGTATTCTCTTCAAGTTCATCGAATGAATCTTCATTTAATTTTAATTCGCTTCTAACTTCACTCTTTTTAAACCCACGTAATACTTTACCATATTCAGAAGCTCTTGCTCCAAAGTGAGTTTCATCTATTAATAAAAGGTCTATATGCGCTTCAAATACTTCTTTATGTTTTTCTTTTATTTCATCTCCCATTAAATCTTGCAAAGTGAGAAATAGTGCTACCTTCTCTCCTTTATCAATTTTCTCTTTAATGACAGCTTCATTTTCTAAAAGGGAATTACTGTCTAAAAAATTAAAACCTTCAAATTTAATATGGCTTTCAACAGTTCTTTTCCATTCTTCTTTTACATCAGCTTTTGCAGAAACTATTAAAACGATTTTGGCATCCATTTCTACAGCACAACATATTGAAGTAAACGATTTTCCAAATCGCATAACAGCATACATTAAAAGGTTTGTTCTTCCTTTTTCTAATGCTTGTTTAAAGTTATCAATCGTTTCTTGTTGATTGGGTCTGGGCTCATATTCTTCTATTCTTCTATAAGTATGAACCAACGGAATACGACTATCCTCAAATTTATATAGTTGATATTTGGAATCATTATTTTCATACGAATCCTTTATATCAGCTATCGCCTCTTCTATATTTTCAGGTAGTGCATCTTTAAAAAACTCCTTTGAATAGTAGGGTATAGATTCTATCGTATCAGGTAATAGACGTTCTCTTTTTATTTCATTTTCTAAATACTTGTGTATTGCAAAATCTCTAAAAAAAACGTCTTCATCAACCTTAGCGACTTCTTGAAATTGTTTAATTAGATTAGGAAAATATTTCCTCCATTCATTAAGTCTAACTTCAATAGGTCTATAAGTATCTCCTACCTTTAAATAATTAGGAACTGTTTCTGTTGAAAAAGCATATATATGAGGCTCGACCCGACCTATAATTATCTTTTCTAATAATTCTACATCAAAACCAGTATTGTTTTCCATAAATTATTGGATCGTTTTATTTTTTAATTAAATCAACAAATTTTATTTTCTTTTCTTTACTAATAGTATTCCCGTTGCCAAACCAATCCATAATTATGCAGTACTTACCATTATGTTTATGAATCTCATTGTTTTTACAGCCAGGACACTCCGTACCTTCTATTTCTTCTTCTCCAAATAAATCTATTATCTTCCTTTTTTCTGTATTACAGGATAAAGGAATAACTCCTTTTAAGCCATCCATTTGCCAAACATTCCAAGAAATTATTTCTGCAATTTCTTGTATAGAACTCAAGTCGGGTTCTTCTTTAAATTTAAGCTTAAAGTTTTCAATAAAAGTAAAAAGCATTGCTTCTCTTGCAAGAAGCAAGCTATCTCCTTGCCATTCGTAACCGTATATGTTTTTATAAGCTTTAATGGTATACTCCAGCCATTGCGACATAGAAATTACATTTTCATTAATTACCCTTAATTTCCTATCAAGTAATCCGATTCTGTTATTAACTTCAATAAACTCACCGGTAGTCGCATCATATCGACTTGTTATATAAGGTGCCTCACCACAAGAAATTTCCATCCTTTTGTCCATCACATAATCAATCCAAGTTTTATCTTTCGGAAAAACTATTTTTTTCTCAACTGTTTCCCAGTTCTTCTTTTCAGGAATTTCTTTATTAAAAACATTCTTTCGACCAAACCAAGCATTATCAATTAGATTGTTTTGAAGATTACAAACCCAAGATGGCGTAAAGACTTCTGCCATATTTTTTACTCGAAAAAGCTTCTGTAATTCATCTTTCTGAACCCTTGGTTTGATTACATTATCATTGATGCCAATAATATCTTTTAATCTTATTGATTTTTTTTCAGAATAAGCCTCACTCAAAAACTCATAATTTTTTGTAGCCCAAATTATGTTCTTCCCGCTTGTCCGATCCTTCAATAGGATTTCTAAAACATCAGGATAATTTTCAACAATCTCCGTTTCTAATATGTCAACCTGTGATATCAATTCTGGTGTGTTTTTATATTATATTTGATACTACTCTGTAATGAAATTATTTTTAGTGGATTCCCTTAATTTCACATTAACCCACTAATTTCTATTCTCTTGATGAGTTTTTAAATATCTTATTTTTTCTTCGGCAACTTTTAAAGCTTCTTCTCCTACTTCTTCATCTTTTATTTCATAGAGAATACGGTCGCTCAGAAACAATACTAATAATTCCTTCAGGTCATATTTGTATAATTCAGCTAATTTCTCTAAAACTTCTCTTGAAAGTTTTCGCTCTCCTCTTTCCATTTTACTCAAAATAGCTATATCAACATCAATTACAGAAGACACTTCTTGTAAGGAAAACCCCTTCTCTTGTCTTAATTCTCTGAGTTTACTTCCAGCAGTTTCCATTTCCAAAAATAAATTTTGACTTTATTTGTCAAATATATTAAATGATTGTACATTTACAAAAATTTTCAAGGCAAATTATCTTTGATATCTTTGCCTTAGAAAGAAAAATATTTAAGTAAACGCGAAAGCGTAAGCTATCATTTTGGTGTAAGAAAACTGCGAATTTTCAAAGACAGCCAAACGATGATTGACTTACGCCCGTGCCAATAACGGCGTGGGCTGGGTCTTTCTGGTTGTCGGGTATCGCAGTACCTCTTACACCGATTGACTTTAGTTCCACGCTTTTTTAATTCCGTAGAATATGGCACGAGAAACCTACCTGTATGACAATTCCAATTTCGACAAAGACGAAAATTATGAGGCGGTAATTTCACTTAATCAAGAGGAAAGAGCGGAAATACTGTCTTTAGTCGATAATCATAATAACGTTAGCGTTATTAAAGAGCGTTTCCCACAGATACCAAAAGGTAGATTTGACCAATTCATTCCTTTAGTTTTATCTGACGAAAAGTGCGAAAAATGCGATGGTGCTATTTACAATCGATACGAGCGTGATATCAATAGAAAGACACTTCGTCAAATAGGCAAAGAATGTATAGATTGTGGTCATAATTTTGAATCAGATTGCACCTGTAATTCTTGTAATACTAAAGCTGAAAACTTATGGAAGCTTTATTTAGTCAAGAATTTTCCAAAACCTTTGGAAGTTGATTCTTTAAGTGCAGATGAGAAGGTTAAACTTTCTATCATTCTTAATACCTATCAAGACCCAGATTCTCCTTATATCCGTTTCTTTCCTAAAGAGAAAAACCGATACAGATAT
Source organism: Flavobacteriaceae bacterium (assembly GCA_035302145.1). GTDB lineage: Bacteria > Bacteroidota > Bacteroidia > Flavobacteriales > Flavobacteriaceae > JAJYTI01. Next base: position 90,309 of record DATGSX010000096.1, read on the forward strand.
GGTTCATATATCAGCTATGAAACTTTAGCCAATGGCTTGGATTCAGTTGTCTATGATTTGAAGAAACAAGGAATCATAAAGCCTGCTCCATCGTTTAATAGAAATCTTATCAAACTTAAAGATAACGGAACAGCTGAAATTCACATCTATGAAGTTACAGATGTCTTATGGGATATCAATTTAGCTTTAAATGGAGAAAAATTAGTCGTAGCAGACTATTTAAACTTAGTAGAGCACAAGGATTTTACTATAGAAGAAAAAAGTATTCTTTGGCGTTCAATTTACCGAAACGAAATTCAGCAATATTTAGACCATCAAGCTTTGGAAATCTTTCATTTTGATTTTAATGAGATTATGGTGGATTTTATCACCGATTTATTCATTGAAAAATACTCTTTGTCGCAAGCTTTCTCTCAAATCTATTATGCTATGAGTATGAGCTTACGTTATTTGGCGAAATACAACACCAATAAACAGAAGGTTACAGCCAATTTCAGAAACAATATTATAAGAAATATGGAACGCTTTGGTCGCAATAAAGCCACTCGTTTCAACAGACCTTCTTACGTGGAGGGTTCCTATATCAATAACTATATTTTGGATAATATTCTAAGAATAAAAGGAGATTACTTCTCTGCCTATACCGAAGATATCATCCCTGAATTCGTTCCATTTATGGTCGAAGCCGACTAATCTAAATCAAAACTTTAATTTTAAATATCAATTATCTATGAAAACCCCAATCACATTTTTATTAGCTCTTTTTATTACAGCAATAGGATATTCACAAACCTATTCTACTTCTGATTTTGAGGACAACCAAGAGTTGGCTGTTTATAACGTCAAAGACAACGAAAACGAGCTAATCATCAACGATTCGCTTATTGTACGCAAGGGTGGAATCATTAAAATTAATCTTCCATTCTCCCGAAAAGACTTTCAATTTGTCAAGAAAAAGAAATCCGGGTTTGGAAAAATAGCCAAAGATGCAGCAGGTGCAGTAAGTACCGGAGCTTTGGCAGTTGGTTTAGGCTCAAACAGTATTGGCACTTTAGGCGGTGCGATTAAGGTAATGAACAAGGCAGATGCTGTGTATTACGGTGCTGATGCTCTGGAACAAGTCGATAAACTCCCTATTTCCAAAAACGCTAAAAAATTGGCAGGTCAGGAAATGGAAGTGCTGAAATGGGAAAAAGACCAAGGGATGCACATCATAACCGCAAAGTTTGGTAAGAAAAAATACGAAATCAATCTGGAAGGTGCCTACGTAACAAAAGAAATCCTTTTATAACTTAATCGCATTATTATGAAAAAATATTTAGTATTATTTTTTGCTATTAGCATTTTATTCGTCTCTTGTAGCTCTGATGATGACAATAGCTCTATTGATGACAGCCTCTTTAATTGGTCAATCATTAAGACGGAAATTATTCCAATTATGCAAGACCCGCAAGATTATGATTTAGAATTAACAATTCTAACAGGTTCAGAGGCAGATGATTTCGATTTAATTGGTTTGGAACCGGTTACTAAAGAAATTTTTGAAGAACCAATGTTCGCAACTAATTCTACAATTTCCTTTCATTATGAAACAGATAGTATAAGCCCTAACGGATATGTATTTGAGACCTCTGAAAAAGTATTTCCTTTCACCATAAGTCTAAATGGAACGAACCACGCAGGGAATGTTTCAGAAGATACTGATCTATATCAAATAAAAATCTATGCTGATGATGATTTGGTATTATCCGAAATCTTAAGCATAGAGGAAGGGAATTACCAATATTTGGAAATGTTCACTCCTGATTACTAAGCTCCTACAATAACTAAAACTCAATTATGGGATGTCTTCGACAAATAGCAGGATTGATTATGGTGATCTATGGTTTTATCCTCTCGTTTTTCGTTACAATGGGATCCGGTGGACTTGGGCATATGCTCTTAGGTTTTGTGCTGATTGTCGTTGGTTTCGTTATGCTTTTTTACACGAAGAAAAAGTAACAAACAATAAAAGGAGGTTTTGGCGACCTCCTTTTATATTTTTATAGCTTTATATTCTTATACCTAAATATAAAAATATTCACTTGCCTTTTATTTTCCGAAACCTACTGAGGTTCCGCATTATGTTTAGCTTCTAACCATTTCTCAAAGGCCTGAGATTGATTTTTAGATTCTAAAAATTCGATCAAATCGGAGTTGTATGCTTTCATTATTTGAGTATTTTCTTTTAGTTTTTTATTTTCCATTCGAACCTCTTTTAAACTTGCTCGGGAAAAATAGAGAATGGCTCCTAAAATAAGTACCACTATCCCCGCTATTCCGATAGATTTATAAAAAATGGAAAGCTTGTTTGAACTCAATTTAAATTCTTCTTTCAACCGCTCTATGCCCTGGTTTAAGTTGTTTTGAAAATCTATTTCCCATTGATTTGCCGGCTCCAAATCAATATCAATTTCCGTATTCTGAATCTCTGTTCGCACCTTCCTGATTGACCGAAGAAGCTTTTCCTGGCTATCAAATATATTATTCTCTGTCTCTTTAAGACGTCTTTCTAATGCCTCCAATTGACTAAATTTCTCTTCCAATTCACTGGTGAAAGCCGTTATTAAATCAGCTGTCTTAGGTTTTGATTTACTCATTTCTTATATTTTATATTAACTGTTTTTATATTCCTCTTCCACGTGCGCGTCCACCTTGACGCTTCTTACGACGTTTTTTTCTTTTTTCATATTCGTTATCCGTATTTTCCTGTCCTCCCATTGCCCAAGCCAATTCATTTAGAAATTGAACTGCTGTTTGAGTAAATTCCGGAGTATTGATTCTATCTTCATCAGTCAATATCTCCATAATTCTTGATTCCTGTTCCAATGGAATCCCGGTAGACAGTATTTTATTTAAAGACATATTTCGATGAACCTCACTGGCTTTAAACTCAAGACCTGATTCTTTGTCCTTTACCCGCAATCCTTGTACTTTACCGGAATATTTATTCTTCACCAGTTTAACCTGCACTCCAAGCTTATCCATTATTTTAATATATTGTTTTACGGAAGATGGATTCTGATTCATTGCCCAATCGTGTTTCCTCTTAATAGCTTTTTTTACGCCTTTAAGATTCTTCTCCTCTCTTTTTAGCTTTTCGAGATTTTCCAATTGTCTTTCTTTGGCCGAAATAAGTCCGTGTCGTTTAGCCAATTTATGAGCTATCCATTGTGCTTTCTTCCCAATGTGCTTATCTGAAATTGCTTTACCATCTATTTTTATGCGATTGGCAATAATATGGATATGTTTATGCGCCTTCTCAGTATGAACAACAGCTATAAACTGTTGCTTTTCAGGGTCGATTCCCAGTCCATTCATAAACTCTTTGGTTATCTCTCTCAACTTTGCGTTGGTAAGCTTTTGTCCTTCCTTTTTCTCGGGAGAAAGAACCAAGGAGAAAAACTTATTTTTTGCTCTATTATTTAAATCTTGAATCAATTTCATTTGATGCATAATTTCAATAGGTGTTTCTCCGCTTAATCCATATCGCATTAGTTCATATCCTTTTTCAGGCTTCATTACGTAATTTGCGAGTGTTGTACCTCCAGTACAGGCTTTTGCTTTCCCTATCATACTACTCGATTTTTTTAAGGTGTTCTTTAAGTTTCGATATCATTTCAATAACAGCTTCCGACATTTTCGGATAGCTTCCTTTTGCAAAGAAATTTTTGATGCGTTGCAGGTCATTCAGGAATTTCTGAAGACCTAAATAGACCTCAAATTCCTCATCTGTTAGTCTTTGTTTTATCGGCCTATTAAAAGCTGCTTTTCGAAGAAATTCAGAGACGGATAAGTTGGCTTGTTTTGCTCTTTGCTGAATGACTTTCTTTTCCATTACAGAGACTCTAAATTTTATGATTGAAGTTTTCATATTGACGTTTCTAAGTTTTATTTTAAGTTTGATGAACTTTTCTAAAGTTTATTTTTGCGACCTAAAGGGAGTAAAAACAAGATCGTCTTTGTGACCGCTGACCGGAGGGAAAAGTGGCCACAAAGGCACATCTTGATTAGCTTTCACTTCTTATTTTTTATAATCATACAAGAAAAAAATCAGCCAGATCATAGCCTTTTCTCTTCTGTTCTACGGTTGCATTCTGCTCTAATAATTGTGATATTTCAATATCAAACCCCTCCACTCTTAATTCTAAACAAATGATTTCCCATTGCTCAAATGGAGTTTTATTTTTCAGTTTAAAAGGCACTCCAGTATCAGGATAGAGGATTATTCTCCTATCTCTTATCGGCAAAAGTTTTTTTCGATTTAAGCCATTCAGACTACCGGTAGCCATCCATAAATATTTAGGGTAATAATGACTCATCACACAAGCTGTTTTTTCTGATTCAACTATTGCAACAGGCTTATCGTTCTCTTTGACCAGATGCAATCCAAAAAGACATTGCTCTAAATTGAAATTTTCAATCTTTTTTTGATATTTCAGGTAACTATGAATCCAATTCAGTTTTCCAAATCGTTTCCCATCCGCTCCGTATCGAATAATTTTTCCTCCGTGGACATTCAAGCGTTCATCGATTTGCCAAAAAATGGTTCCATTGTACCAAAATGGAGCATTTCCAATTTTGTAATTTTGTATAATCCTTTGGGTAGCTTCCTGTCCTAATTTCTGTTTTAAGAATTTCAAAAATTGATTCTTCTCTATTGTATTGAAACTCTCTGCTACTAAAGAATAAGGATGGTAATTCGGAAGTTTATATATATCCGAAGGGATTTCATTAAGGTTTTTAAAATTCCTTCCCTCAGGAATGTATTTCCGAAAATAGCCGCAATTAATCTCACGATCGCATCGACCATATTCTATAGGGAGGTATCCTCCAGTTTCAACATCTATATAGCGCACAAATCGCTTCTTATGACAATTTGGGCATCTGAATTTTTTCGAACTTTTATCTAATTGATATCTATACATAGTTATTAGTATTAATGCACTATGTGCATTTCTTGCACTTTTCAGCATTGACAAGGATTTACAAGATTTTTACCGTGCATTTTCTATGCATTTTGATTGCACTTTGCTTGAATTACTTCTTTTTCATTTTGCACTAAGTGCATTTTGTTTACACTTTAAAACAAAGTCAAACAACTATATATCAAATAATTATCTGCCAAAATGCATAAAATGCACAAAGTGCAATTCAATAAATTATTTTTTCATATAACCCGTGTGAGACTTTCCTAAATAGCTTCGAATCTTTGATTAAATTCTTTACCGACCTCTCACTCATCAGGTCATTTTCTATAGCCAATTTTACCGCATATCCTGTTTTAAAGTCATTAGGTAGTTTGTCGAAAAATGCTTTTTGTTTTATGGTTAAGCTATCATAATAATTAGCCGTTAATTGCTCCTCTACTTGAAGTGCATTGTAATAGAAGTATTCAAAAAGTCTTATCGCTTTTTTGACTATATCTTCTCTTATTTCATTGATAAAATCAGTCTTTGAAAAATTATGAAGGACGTGTAGAATAATGCAAAACCGCATTACGTAATTTTCTAACTTGATAAAGATTCCTCGTTCAAAATTAGAATTGAATTCCTCTGGGTTACTGTGTTGCCATTGAAACAAAGTTTTCTTTGCATTTTTGGAAAACTCTAATATGAAAGGTTTTTCTAACTCTTCTATATAGCGGTACAAAACCTTAACATTATCTACGTAACGATCAATAAATGCCTGATTCATTGAATTTTCCCTCCATCTTATGCGTTTGCTACGTTCCGGCCAACAGAAAAGAAAACGGTCTATAAACCCATTATTCATTTTTTGTCCCTGAAAAGTATCTTGAAGTAGTTCTGGTTGAATGGAGCCAAAAATACCTATAAAAGAATCGTCAATCCTTTCCGTATCTTTGGTAGCTCGAGTCATTTTTAATGAACCTCCGGTAAAAGCTGTTAGAATTGTTTCTACGTCATTCCCGTTCCTATATTTATTTAGAGATTTAATGAAACCTCGTATCTCATCTACGTAAATACCGACTCCTTTTCCGTTAATAGCGTGATATTTAAGGATAGATTCAAGCGTAGCATCGTTTAATAAAAACTGGTATAATTGTGGTTTAGGGAACGTATTGCCATTTTCGAGTTCTGCCTCATATTCTGCCATTTTGATTTTAAAATTGTCATATAACTCTCGCTCAATCTCCATTAAAGGTTGAAGCATAGTTATAGCAGGTTGGCTTTTCCCTTCACCTGGTTTTCCTACGGTGGTTATATAAAGGTTTGCTTTCTCTAACCAACCATTATTGATGCGCAACTTCATCTTATTTCCTAAAGTCAAAGAAATCACAAACAACAGAGCTCCACCGGTATAATCCGGCTCAAAATCAAGGGTTGATTTCAACTCTATCATTAAGTCCCGATAAAAATCGGGAAATACTTCAAGAGGAAATTTATGCGTATTAATCTCTTTCTCTTCAGTTTCTTTTCTTAAACCTTCTAATAGAGATTTGATTTCTCTATCTTTGCATTCTAACAAGCTATTATTAGAGCCTCTACCATTTTCGCTGAATGGAGAGGCTTTTTCGATTGTTCTCATATCTCAAGGTATTATCGTTTATATTTCAGTGACTTCACATCATTCAGCGCATTCATAAGGTCGAAATGCTGAATACGATAGAATCGACCTATCTTTTCTGCTTTGAGATTACCTTTAAGAATATGAGATCGGACAGTCTGATAGTCCAATTTGAGAATCTGAGAAGCTTCTTTAATGGTATAATATTTCTTCTTTAGCTTCTCTTCGGGTTCGTTCTTTATAGCTTGAAGCTTTTCTTCAATAGAACCCAATTTGTCCAGAATAATCTGGAACGGATTTGATAATTGCTTTTCCATTTGCATATGATTTGATTTTTAAATTCATATGCAAACATTGTTGTAAACCCTGATTATACGTGGGAATCCAATGGAGTTCAATGAAAAAGCATCATTTTCTTATAATAGGTATTAAAAGAAAGAGCTTTTACATATAAAATAGTTTTTATATCGGAAACTTTTCATTTAACCACTCTATGTCCTTAGGGTTTAATGGCTGGTTTTTTCCATTTGAATAAGTCGATCTGGGAATAATAATACCAACCGTTTCCAATTGTTTTCTTATTTCCTTGTCCGAAATATCTTTTATTATTTTCCGATTCCTAAGATGATTTAAATACCCTGATAATATTCCCTTTTCGATTATGAGTTGATTGTTTTCATCTAAAAACGAATTTTCAAGTAAATTCAAAAATGTACTTCCATAAGATGATTTTGAAAATATTTTCTCAAAACTCTCTCTATTATTTTTTAAAGATTTATCGAGTAGTTGTTTTTCCTCTTTATTGCATCTATCTATGATATAATATAATTTTAGAGTTTTCTCGGCACCATTAAGAAAATTACCTTGAAGAATCATCAGTTTACTGGAACTATACAAAGTATTGGCTTCTCTTTTAAATTGAGATAAGCAGTAATATATTTTCTCCTCAAAAGATTTATGCTTAGATGAATCAATTTTTCTAAAATAATGAGCAAAGAAATTATCAAGCTCCTCATACTCTATTCGATATTCATCGACTTTAGACAGATTTATCTCGATTCCATCCGCTTTATTTTTAGCTATTTCAATTCTTTTCTCTAATAACTGAGAAACCTTTTTACCTTTTAACCAAGCGTGAAGCATTAGGGGATAGCCTACAATTTCATCTGTGATACTCCACTTTCCATATATTTTTTTCTTATCCATTATTTTCTATTTAAAAACATCATTCATATAATCCACTTTATCCTCTTCGCTTGGTCGGTAGTAATTATTGAATACTTCCAAACTCTTATGGCCAGTGAAGCTCATAATTACTTTATCCGGCACTCGCTTATTCTTCATAATTGTTATAAAGCTTCTTCGTGCGGTATGAGAACTGATTCGCTCATAGAATTTGGATTTGATTTCAACCAGTTCATCTCCATATTTCATCGTTTTTTTAATTTCTTCTGTATACCCCATCTTTTTAAAAACCTCCTTGATATACTTATTCATTTTCTGATTGGAAATTCGAGGAAGATCATATTCATATTTCTCCAGTATCTCTTTGGAAATTGGATTTAAAGGAATGGACAACCTTTTACTTTTACTCTTTAAATCTACAGCTCTAATAAACCCATCTTGAATATCATCTTTTGAAACCTTGGCATAATTACCAAAACGCATTCCGGTAGTACATCCAAATACAAATAAATCACGGACACGTTCCAGTCTCTTCGATTTACTCAAATCATATTCATAGATATCCTTAACCTGCTCCTTACTTAGGGCGACTTCATCAGTCCTGAATTTTGGTGGAGCCTTGAACTGAATGAATTGATTATTGAAGGTATATTTTCTATGTAATGCCCAATAAAGGAAAGTTTTGAGCAAGCCTACATTCCGATTTAGTGTATTCGCTGAATGGTTTTTTATTTCAATACTATATTTGATAAACCGATTGTAAACCTTCTCATTGAAATTTGATAAACTCAATTTAATTTTCCAGTCTTTATTAAATTCCTCAAGAAGCTTCTTATTGTATTTATACCGCTTCAAAGTAGATTCAGAAATAGCATTTCCGGTATAATCATTTTCTCGTTCTTCTAAAAACTCATCATAAATTCGAAAGAAATCATCTTTCGTTTTAGTCTTTTTGAATTCCTCGTCAAAACGAAGTCGTACTTTTTTAATAGTAAGTTCCTCCCCAATATTCTTATACTGATTTACTATTTCTTGAAATAAATCAGAATACCTGTTCAATTGTTTATTAATAGTGCGGTGGTTATTTCCAATTTTCCCTCGTCCTCTTAAATTATTAGGTTGATAGTTATCGAAATCCCATTCAGATGGTTGTATCTTTTCCCCTGTAGAATATATGAGTTCCCTTTTCTCATTTCCAAAATACGAACGGAAATAAATCAGAGTTTCATTTTCGGAATTCGGTTCTTTTAATCTAAAGGTGTAATTCATTAGGTGTGAATTTAGGTGCGAATACTTCTATATTTAGATACAAATATAAGATATATTTAGATATATGAATATAGGTTTATAGGTGAATTACACAAGTTTACATATAATTAGGTATATTTATTTAGGTAAGGTTCGATAACCTCTTCCTCCGCAATATCACTTGACTATCAAGCGATTACGAGAATTACACCCAAATCTACACCCAAAAGTGGTAAAGATTTGGGTTTTTTCTTTTACTGACATTACGCGAATTTTAATGGAATATAAAGACATTCTGTAGTAGCCTTAAATACTTCTTCTTTTTATCTAACAGATTATATTAGATGGAAAACTGCAGTAAATAGAAAATACACCTCCTACTCTACTTCAGCTAAATTCAGAGAAAGTAAATTATCAGGTTATAATTATATACTTATACATTTATATAAATATACTTTTATACCTAGACAGATTCTTTCGAGAGATAATATTGTAAGTGATTTTACCTTACACGAGGTAACCAGTGCTTGCTTTCTTATCTCTCGGATTAGATTAACCTATTTACTTTATAAAAATTGACACCCTATAATGTCCTCCAAATCGTTTTCACCAGATCGCAACTTTATATTTATATATTGATAGGTATTTAAGGCAATAATATTCTAGATGGTTAAGTGTTGAAAAAAAAAGAGTTATTTTCTATCTCTTCTATTTTGACTTAAAGTCGATTATATACTACTTATTGTTACCCTACTGCATTATCTGCATTGCTTGCACTTTAACACGCAAACAACTGACCTACAATCGCTTACCTCGAATATTAAGTGCAAGCAAAATGCAGACAGTGCAAAACAGGGAGATAACCGGTCTATTTGAGGAAAAGAATTAAAATGAAATATGGTAACGTTTATGTATATGAGCTGTTTCGTGTCTCGGCACAAACCGATCCAAATAAAAACCGGCTTTGGAAAATTCGTAGAATTTTCCAAGTGAGGACTGAGCAAGCCATAGCTTATATACTGTGTTAGGCACTGGGCTTATTTTTCCCTGAACATTTCGTGTAATTTATCTATATAAGAAAAATGAATATTGTGTTCTGAATCAGCACCTTGAATATTTTGTAATTTAAATTTTAATTTTGCTTTCTGATTTGTTTTAAAGTCGATATCATCAAATATAATTAACTTTTCGTATTGATTTGCTAACCATTGATATTTTTCATAAACCTGTGTTTTTTCAAAGCTTAAATCAAGACCAGCAATTATAACTTTTCTAACTTTATCAAGGCTTTCCATAAGCTTATCTTGACTTATTTCCGTGGAATTCTGAACAACTTGATAGTATATCATTTGGTGTATTCCAACACAACCGTCTTCAAATCTATTTATATACTGATGATAAGGGAATCTATTTCTTTTAGCTTCAAGAGGATAATTTAATTGTCTAATTAATTTATCGGACATTATTATTCTTGGAAATTTAGCAGAATTACTTTCAAGCAAGTAAGCGTCTATTAATCCTTGTCCGAAAACAGTTCCAAATTCGTTGTGAATGATGTTTCCGATAGTTAATCCTCCTCTAAATAATATCCCTTGTTCAATTAAAATTGCGCCAATATAAGCAAGATTTACAATTAGTGTAGATGTCATCTCATTTACATTGTTGTCAACTTGGACAGAAACGACTATACTATCTGAAAATGAAGTGCTATTTGTCTTTCCTGTTATATCAAAATTCTCTACTCCTTTTTTTTGAGCGTCTTCTTCAATTTCAATTAGTTTTAAATCCCAATTTTTCGAAGTTTCCCAGTCTTTTAAATAATTTAGTACAGAATATATCAGATTTATTTTGTCAGTGTTATCTTTTGATTCTTTAACAATTTCTGAAAAGCCTAAAATATCAATAAAAGCGACGAGTCTGTTTTCGTATTTAACTTCTTTATTCATATGTTTCTTTTCGCCTTGTGCCTAACGGTTTGCAGCTTGCCGCTGGGGCGGGCAAAGAAGCCGAAAGTTTAGATTCAGAACCGACCCCGAGCAAAAGCCATTTTTGAGTTTTAAATTTAATTAGAAAAATTCAATAAATGGCTTTTGCGTCCAAAGAAAACCGACCGCTGAATTTTAAACAATATCCGCCCTTGCGGCAAACTGTTTGTTAACTGCCGCTTAATTTTACTTTGGTTCGGTCAAATATTTTAATAGTTTTAAACTTTCCTGTTAGGCTATCCATTTTATGTTCAATTGTTTGTTTGTATATGGTTTTCGGTTCATTTATGTCAACACTATATTCATAAGAGATATAAAACTTTAGGTCAACTATGGAATCAAGCGTGGTTTTCCCTTCGTAAGTATATGTGGGAATTTCATTATACAAGTTTTTCCAAATTGAATCATTGCGTAGGTTTTGCGCAGAAAAAGTGGTATCCATAATTGAACTTTGATTTTTATTTAATTGCAATATTTTTGTCTTGGAATACCATTTTACGGGTAGAATAGTCCATTCGCCAATTTTTTTTGGTTTTATCTTACTTTCCCAACCTTCATTTTGATATGAACTTCTACCTAAAAAATATTCATTTTCCTTATCTTTTAAAGTGAAATCAATGTCGTAGAAAACGGCAGCGAGGTCAGCACTATATTTTTCTTTGCAAATCAAAGTATCTCCGTCAGCTAATTCTATTTTAACAGTTCTATATTTTGTTCCAAACGCATCTTTTATAGCATACTTTAAACCGTAATACGCCAATCCACCTAATAGTAATATGGCTATAATTACAATTCCAATTCTTTTTTGCCATTTTTTCATTTAAACGGTTATTTTCTAAGTGGCAGTTAACGGTCCGTGCATAACATAAGTGGCGACTTAAAATCCGCAAGTTTTTGGTTAAACTTTAAGTTTCTAAAAATACCAAAATTTTCGTTTCAATCACAAATCTCGCCATTTTTGTTATGCGCTGTTGCCAGTAGTTTTTATTTCATCCGTTCGATTAGTGTCGGGTAAAATTTGTAAAAGTCCGTGTATTTGTTTCTATTCTGGTCGTATTCCTTTAAAATTTCCAAAATATTTTCAACCAATCCAAATCCGATTGATTTTTCGTACTCTAAAAGTTCGTTTGCTTTTTCTTTTCCAAAATTCTTCTCGGCTATTTTAATCGTTGTCGCTCTTAACAAAAGTTCGTTAAACACAAATTTCCATTCGCTGTAACCTTGGTATTTGGCATATTTTTCAAGTTTTTCTGTAAAACATTTAGATTTTAAGCTTTCTATTTCCTTATCGTGTTTTTCCATTAAAGGATTTACAAATGAGTGACCAAACTCGTGAAGTATTAAATCCGTTTCTAAATAGTTTTTGTCAAAATATGGCATAAAGTCAATTTCTCCATTTGGACCAATTAATGCATAAACTTCTTTTTCTCCGTTTTGATTGATAATTTCTGAATTGAAACCGCCAGAGTGAAGCAATGGCGAAAGAATAAGATTGTATGAATTGAGTTTTTTGCCATAGAATTTTTCCAAATATGTGGGCAATTCGCTAATTGTTTCCGACTCTTTTACTTGAGAAATAACTTTTTGGTTTATTGGTTTTATCTCGCTCAAATAAGATTGGAAAAGAGTATCTTGATTGAATTTTATGAGTTCTTTCCTGAAATTTTCGAGCAGATTTTTTTTGGCTTTCGGAACAGTTTCATAGTTATCCACTTTTTCTTTTATTTTTTTGAACTTAGGGAAGTCGGAAAACTGTAAAACCCATTCCACTGTTCGGAAATAGGAAAAATTGTAGTTTTTTGATAAACTGTCGAAAAGTTGAATAGCCTTGTGGTTTTTTAGCGATTGTAAATTTTCTCGAATTTCTTTTTTATATAAATTTTCGTGTTCGTTAATCAAGAAGTAGTCATTTAAAAATGCTACAGAGTAAAGCGTTTCAATTCTTTCGTCAATCGAAATGTTCAATTCCGATTTTTGTCCAATGCTGTTCAATGAAGTGAAAAGTAGAATTAAAACGATTATTTTTCTCATTAGCGGTTTTTTTAAAATTACTGGCAACGTTTTGCGGCTACCCGAAGGTGGCGATTTCGAAGCGATTCACTATCAACCAAGCACAAACTTTGATAGAAGCACAAAGCTTGATTATACCACTGAACTGCCACTTTTGGGTAGGTGCTGTTATATGCCGCTTTTCTTTGTCTGTCCATTACATTACTACTCCTGAAAGTTTTGAACCAATATATGCACTAATAAGTAATAAGCAAAGTCCAATGCTTGTGATAAAAAATAAAATGGAGATTATTCTTTTTATTCCTGTCCGTTTTTTGAAAATCAAAGCTGTCAATGAAAACACAGTCATAGTCAATGTCAAGGTTGTCAGTATAGGGAAGAGATATTTACCAATATAAGATGCGATTGTCGTCTTTGACTGCTCACTTGCTAAAGCACTCACTAAATACAGTGTCACAAAAAGTCCGATGGTTACAAGTGAATATGAAATAAAGAAGTTTGAGAATGAAGAATACTTCAACTGTAACAGTAAAGTTGTCAAAATAAGTAAAAGCAAAATGAAAACTGGGATGATTGTATAATGTATAGAAATTCCACTGTCCGAAAAGTTATGGTGAAACCAATGAATATGGCGGTCTGCTTTTCCGTCTATGTCGTAATAAGTCCAAATGCCGACTTTTTTCCAGTTGTCAAATTGTCCTTTAGAAATCAACTTTCCGTCTCTGTCAAATTTTTGATATTCACCGTGTCGTTTATTTGATTGGTAGTTTTCAATTTCCATTAATGGTCCGTTACCATAATGTTGATACAAAGTGTAGTCAGGGCATTCTTTTTTGAAATATTCCACAAGAGTGTCCAAATAGCTAATTGCCTCAAAACTCTTTAATTCTTTTTTCTCAATGTCCCATTGATATTTAACTTGCCCGTCAGGTTTGTAGGTTGTTGCCCGTAAAATTTTGGCCCCTTGAATTAGTTTGACTTCTTGTATTTGTCCAGTTGGATAAAATGAAGTATCTGAAACTTGTCCGAATGAACTTAGTCCTGCGAAAATGAATATTGTTAATATGTAAATTGTCTGTTTCACTGTCGTCCTAAAGTGGCATATAACGTTTTGCGGCTTTGCGAAGGAGCGGATTAGAAAGACTAAACTTTCAATTATGCACTAATGTTAGCAAAACCATTTTTTCTATTTGCTAATTTATAGTTTAAAAGCAAATAAAAAATGGTTTTGCGGATTGAAAGCATAAATGTCGAACTTTGCACTTAACCCGCTCTTTTGCAAAACCGATGTTGGCGGTAGTTTTTTTATCTTATTTTGTGTAGGATTTCTTTCAGTTTGGGTTCAATATTTAGTTCATCAAATAGTTTTTCCGATAAATTTAATGAGTTCTCAAAAGCCAAAACGATGTTTTTGGGATTTAAATCTGATGTTACTTTTTTATACGCTGAATACCAAATCGTGTCAATGTCCTTTTCGAGACTTTTAGTCGGACTTTCCCAATGTTGCGTTTTGCTTGTTCTTGCTCTTATAAGCCAAAGCAAGTATTTCTGCACATTTGATAAACTGTGATGAGCGTGAGCAAATTCTTCTCGTTTAATCAAGTTGCTTGTTGTCAGTACAACATTCAGTAATGATTGGCTTAACCACAAAATATTTTCTTTTGTTATTCTTTCGGGCGATTTCGTTCCGATTTGATTGAGCGTTTCAGTTAAAAGTCCGTCTTTGTCGATTAAGTTCATCTGGTCAAAATCACTAAATGCAACAATTCCGTCCCAAGATTTGATGATTTTAATTTCCTCCGTTTTTAAAAAATGAAATTCTCCTCTGACCATATTCTTAAAAATAGCCACTTCGCTTCCATATTCGTTTGTAAAATATAAAGCCACAGGATGAATTTGGTTTACCCATTTTTCTGTCGAGAAATTTTCTTTATTTTTCAAAAAGATGTAAAATTCAATATCAGAATATTTGTCTCCTTCGTTTTTGGTAAATGAACCATACATAAAAACAGCGGAAACATTTTCGTCTTGTTGCGCTATAGATTTTGTTTTGTTAATCATTTGTAACTGTGTCATTTTTTCTAATTTTTAAAAGTTGATAATAGAAGTTCGCACTACTTTTTGAAAGCAATGAAAAAGTTTTACGTTGTTTATTTTGGACAGTTACTTATAGCTTCATCGGATTATACTTTTTTATGTTCAACATTCTGTTTGGTAAAATTACCGCCAACATAGTTATACACGCCATAATATCATTTCATGGCGCATATAACTCTATTGTGTATATACTTTTATATTTTAACTTACCAAACATAACACTTCTTTAACACTTATAAAAGCTCTTAAACTATCAAGAGTGATTCTAATCAGATTCATATAGAAAGATCAATTACGTCTTCGTATCTATAAAGACTAATCCGTAGTGTTGCTTTAATTAAATTGTTCATTACTGGGTATAATACTTTAGTTTGAGCTCTTTATATTTTTATACATTTTTATAAAATGCTACTTGAAGCGTAATAAACAACATAACGGAAGGGTTTTGACGAATTGTGACGAGCTAAAAGCAAGCACAAACATCTAATTTATAGGATATTACATAAAAATACAGGTGAAATTCGTCTCGTCACGGAAGTACCACGCTAAGTGCTCGTCAAAAAATGACGAGGTACTTAAATTACTATGGTATAATTATATTTTTATACAATTATAACTAAACAAGGAGCTTCGAGAGATAGTATTGTAAGTGAGTTTTATTTAAGAGAGATGAACTGGAACTTGCAACCTTTTTACCTTAATACATTCATTTAGGATTAATAAACGACATAACGAAAAGGTTTTGACGAATTGTGACGAGCTAAAAGCAAACACAAATATCTAATTTACAGAATGTTACATAAAAAAATACGTGAAATTCGTCTCGTCACGAAAACACCACGCTAAATGCTCGTCACAAAATGACGAGCTACTTAAATTACTATGGTATAATTAGAAAGTTATAATTAGACTAGGAGATTCGAGAGATAATATTATAGATAACTTTATTTTACTATACACCCAACTTCAATTCATACCGCACAGATCGCCCAGCACCAATTTGAGATAAACATCCCTTTTCAACCATATCTTGTAAATAGCCGTGCAGCGGTAGTCTTTAAAGTTTTATTTCTGACATATGGTTTGTTCAAATTATGCCCAACGTTGAGTGTATGGTATCGTGCGGAATTACGAAGCGATTTCGTATCAGCTTACACCGACTTTTTTCAGGAGCTATAAACGCTCGAAAACCGCATGCAATACACACATTTTTGGCTGCTGTTTATCTTAATCCTCCTGAAATTTTATGATTTTCTGCAACTCACTATTTAGAGTATCATTATCAAGTTGTTTGCTATTTAGCTTAACTTGAAATCCCATTTCATTCCCACAAATCTTTCCGCAAGCCATTAAATAATACAAACTAGACTTTTTACTCTTTAGCTCAATAATATTACCAGAAATCGATTCACCTAATACGATGAAATTTGCTGGCGTAATAATTACTTCATGTTTTTTCTTAGGATAAATTGAAAATCCTTTTTTTCGGATATAATCCAAGCTGGATTCAAGTCGCAAATGCAACTTTGTTAAACAATAATTTTTCCATCCTTTCGATGGGAGTGTCAAAGTTATATCTTTTTCTTGGTCTATTATTTAATTTTGCTTCGATTTCTTCAATATCACTGTCCGATATTTTAGAGAAGTCAGTCCCTTTTGGTAAATATTGTCTTATCAATCCATTTAAATTTTCATTAGCTCCTCGTTGCCAAGGCGAGTATGGATGAGCGAAGTAAACATCAACCCCTGTGTTTTCCGTTATAAGTTCATGCTCAGCAAATTCCTTTCCGTTGTCTAAAGTTAACGTTCTCACATCATAAGGCAACCAGTCTTCTAAAAGCGATACAATTACTTTTTTAACTTGTGTTGCATCTTTGATTTTAACCCTACCCATTCGTAGAACTCCTGCGCTTCTATCGTTAATTGTAACAATAGCCTGCTGATGGTTCTTACCTATAATTAAATCTCCTTCTAAGTCTCCAAATCGATTTTTCTTTTCGACTGATTCAGGACGTTTATCAATAGAGACTTGATTCTTTATAATACCTCTAGAATCTTTTAAATCTCCACGTTTCCTATACTTTCTACCTTGACATCTAAGGTGTAAGTAAAGCTTGCCGCCCTTAGTTTTATCATCCCAAACATAACTGTAAATTGTTTCAGGACTAACAGTTTCTTCGCCTCGACTTTTAAGTCTCCCATGAATCTGTTCAGGACTAAAGTCTTCTTTTAATAAATCAAGTGTTTTTTTTCAAGATCTCCAATAAACTTGGTGGATTTAGGTTTATTTTGTATTCTTTCCTCATACTTCCGTTGGGCTAAATCATAACGATACTCTCCGTTTCTCTTATCGCAATTTCGTTTAAGTTCTCTACAAACTACAGATTTACATTTACCAATTGTTCGAGCAATTTCAGTTTGTGAGTGATTTTGCTTAATCATAACAGAAATTGTGTACCTTTGATCTTGAGTTAAATGAGCCATATTTTGCAACTTTTTGTCGAGAAACAAGATAGGGAATATTTTACCATTCATGAGAAAGAGGCTTTTAAGTCTCTTCCTCATGATAAAATATAAATCTAAATTTCTCGAGTTGCATTTATGATTTGAATCTAATAAATGAATTATTATGGAGCAGAAGGTTAAGGAAATTCAAAGTGAGAAGTTTAGAAACGATATATTATACGGCTTGATGCGTTTTCCGAAAAGCTTGCCATCCAAGTATTTCTATGATAAGAAAGGCGATAAACTATTTCAGCAAATAATGGCTATGCCAAGTTATTACTTGACAGATTGTGAGTTTGAAATATTAAAAACGCATACCGAGGAAATCGCTACCTATCTTTTTAATTCAAAAGATCCTTACGATTTAATAGAATTGGGTGCAGGCGATGGTAAGAAAACAAAAATACTCCTCCGATATCTGATAGCTAAGCAACAAAACTTTGTATATAAACCTATAGATATAAGTCAAAATGCTTTAGCGTCTCTCGCATCAGATTTGGCAAATATCCTTCCTTACTTGAAAGTGGATTGCCAGGTAGGAATGTATTTTGATGTGCTAGATAAATTACATAGACAATCCGACCGCAAAAAGGTGATTATTGTATTGGGAAGCAATATTGGAAATTTAAATCATGAGGAAGCAGTTGATTTTTTAAAGAAAATAGCTGATGCTATGACACAGGAAGATCGTTTGTTTATGGGATTCGATCAGAAAAAACACCCGCAAACCATATTAGATGCCTACAACGATCCTACTGGAATAACAGCCGCATTTAATAAAAATATCCTAGCGCGAATTAACAGGGAGCTAGATGCTACTTTTGATTTGACTAAGTTTAAGCATTGGCAAACCTATAATCCAGAAACAGGCACCGCAAAAAGCTACTTGGTAGCAACAGAATCTATGAAAGTTTACATTAAAGCCTTGGACAAGGAAATTGATTTTGAGGCTTGGGAATCGATACACACAGAAATATCTCAGAAATACGACGACGCTGCGGTAGCCTGGTTGGCAAAACAAGCTGGTTTGGAAATTTTGCATTGTTTTACCGATGCACGTAATTATTATAAGAACTATGTTTTTAAAAGCATATTAGATTAATAAAATTAGTCCAACCAAAATCGAACTACAATATAAAAGGTCTTTTATGTTTCTTTAGCACATGAACTAAGTGGTTTAAATCTTCCTGATTGTTGTAGTAGTGAAAGCTAACACGGATTCCATTGCCTCGCATGGAACAAGCAATATGGTTTTGCTCTAATTCTTTAAACAATGTAGCATCACCTTTAAGATTGAAAATTGAGGAGTGCTCATGTCTATTGGCTATATACTCTGGTAAAAGTCCCATTTCTAAGAACTTTTCCTTTGCTTTAATAGCAAGTTGTTCGATGTGTTGATAACATGTTTCGGATGGTATGGTATTAAGGAACTGTATAGATTGCTCTATGCTTCCATGATTTAAACTTGAAAG